>JAFQEF010000124.1 GCA_017399165.1 Akkermansia sp. | reverse complement strand
TTCTTTCGTTTAGCAGGGGCTTACGCCCCTGCCTAAGCTATTTCGCCCCCATGCGGGGGCTATCAAATTCGGGGGGCATTCGCCCGCGGGTACGATATTTTTTATTTCGCCCCTCACCGGGGCTCAAAAATTCGGCTCACTAACGCTCGCGGGGTTCCCCCACAACTACTAATTTGTAGGGGCACCGGAAATCCGTAGGATGCAAGATAAATAGTTTTTGTTGAGTTTTTAGAGATGCCCAAACTCATGATTCAATCCAGTTGCTGTATTGACTGATATAGGATTTCGGCATCCCTTAACGCGTTTCTAACATCTTCATTCTGGCGAGGAGGATTATTAATGAGCCTCACAATGATATCAGCATCCTTCTTCGTCAAATGCTGCCAATCGCTCATTATCACCTTCTTTTTGCCGTTCTTGGCATTTCTAATAGCCTTGACGACAAAGCCGCGTCTACCACGTCGCCCCCCTTTCGTGGTTGAATGTTGCTGTTTTTTTATTGTCGCCTTCATAACGAGCGTATGATACCATTTCAAGCCCATTGTTGCAATCCTTTTTTCGTAACCACAAAGGGATTTTCAAAAAGAAAAAGACTTGACACCAGACCTCAAAAACGCTATCAAAGAACCGCCATGGCACACCCCGCTTGTGTTCCTTTGGGAGGCGGCTCATTAGGGTGTGTCGTTTTTTATTCAGATTCAAAATACCACGTGCTATTGAAGCAAGGCCTGCACGATGGCCGTAACACCCTTACCGGCAAGGTACACCGTGTCATCCCACACCTCGTAAAAATTGATATACAGGGCTTTTTCCAGCCGGGCAAAAGCTTCCTTTTTCAGGCAAATGTAAACATCCTCAGCCGGGTAGTCTATTTTTGAAGAGGCGTTAGCCGCTGCACATTCCACGCGATTATAATGCAGATACACCGCAGACACCGGCTCCATGGGTTCTTTGCTGTATAGCACCTCCGCAATAGCAAACTCACGAGTTTTCTCGCATGTATCCTGCCCGATAGGATAGCTGTAATCCGTCACAGATTTCACCTTCAGGATACAGTAACACGAGTTCAGGCGTTTCAACAGCTCCGCCTTGGACATGCTGACCGGGGCAGCGGCATCCGGGGAGGTAAACACCTCTACAGACTGCTGTAATTGAGCATCGGGCAAAGAGAAACAGCCCCACTCATACGAGGGGTGCAACAAGCGGCTCGGGCGGGTTTTATGCAGGTGCTCGCGCACAAGCTCATAGCAATCCGCATGCGCTAAGGACACCCGTAATACGGACTCCGCAGCATCCCCCACTTCAAGCTGGAGCGATGCGTCCGCAACAGCCGTGGCATCTGCCCCCTGCTCCAACAAATAACGGGCTACATCGGTAAACCCCAGCTCAACCGCGCGCATTAAAGGCGTATACCCCGGCACACAGTACAGAACATCGCGGTACAGGCGGCTCTCCAAATCTGCCCCGCCCTGCACCAGCAATTGAACAAGTTGGAGGTTTCCTTGTTTTACGGCTGCGTGCAATGGGGTTGCTTGGGTTTCCCCGTAATACTCTACGCTGTATCGGGCCTCGGTATCCGCCCCCAAAGCAAGGCAACGTTTTACCATATCGGGGCGGTTTTGTAACACCGCATACATGAGGGGAGACTTGGAGGTGTGCCCCATGCCGAAATCGATTTGAGTGTTCACGTTATCGCGGTTCAGGGCATGCCAATGAACCTCCACCTCATGAGAGCCCTCCACCACGTGCAAAAGCTCCGTTGTTTTCTCCGAGGGCATGAGGACATACCCCATCAACACACCTGCGCAAAGGGCAGCTAAATAGTAAAAATATGTTTTCTTCATCATTGTGAATGTGCTTTGAATTCCGTGCGGTAAAGTTCCGGGTTTTCCTCTTGAGCAGTCAGATAACGCGGGTCGGGCTGCAAGGCATAGGCCTTTTTAAAGAGAGCGGTTGAGGCGGGGTAATCTCCATAGTGACGCGCCAACAAGCCGATAAGGTAAACAGGCTCTGCCGCTTGCGGGCACTTGCGGTGAGCCAGGCGGGCATGCTCCAGCGCAGTGGCCCAATCTTTACGCTTGCAGGCATGCACGGCCTGCTCCAGCTCGGGCGGGGCACCCGCAAGCTTAAAATGCACCGTATATGTTTGCGGGTGCGGGGCTATATACGGCAGCATATCTTTTACAAAAAGGCGGCATGGCGCCTGCACCCCTATGCGGGTATAAGCCGCACCGGGCACCGTTACGGTATGCGTGCGGCTCCACAACAACTTAGGCCCATGCAACAGGCTGACACGTGCGCTCAGCTCTGCATATACGGGCACGGCAAAAGCCCTTTTCAGCCTATTCTCATGCAATGTATTAAGCTCATTTTCACCGAGCTGAGTCACAGCCTCTTTTTTACCGTTGATGCGGCAACGAATCGACACGGCATCCACCACCAAACGCACGGCAGCATCACCCGTCTTCTTGGCATCGGCAGATTGAGAGGACCGTTTCAACGCCGCAGCAAACTCGCGTTCCAACGCACACTCCACCCCCTTGCGGGCATCCGCCTGCACCACCACCTGCGCCCCTTGCTGCATCTCCACCTGCGGCGGGGCAAGATACTCCATTTGCACCTGCCGTTGGGCAACGCACCCCACCCACAGCAAAGGCATGATACACGCAAAAATGGCAGTTAATAATTTCATCTCTGCCTAAGATAATACACAATCCCCGCGAATACGCAACACAAAAGCATGAAAAGTGCCTGCGGATGCCGTATTATGCCATAAAAGGGCTTTGAAAGTGAGCCTCTTTTATGATAGGATAGGCAAACACAAGTTATGGACACTCCTAAGAATTACTACATACCCACCGTCATCGAGAAAACCGGGCAAGGCGAGCGCGCATATGATATATACTCTCGCCTGTTGCTGGACCGCGTGATATTTCTCGGCACGGAAATCGATGACACCGTAGCCAACTCCGTCATCGCCCAACTACTGTTCTTGCAGATGACAGACCCGAAGAAGGACATCCACATCTACATCAACTCCCCCGGTGGCTCCGTAACGGCAGGTCTTGCCATTTACGACACCATGCAATTTATCTCTTGCGATATCAACACCTACTGCATCGGCATTGCGGCCTCCATGGCATCCGTATTGCTGGCAGCCGGCACCAAGGGCAAGCGTTTTTGCCTGCCGAACTCTCACGTAATGATTCACCAAGTACGCGGCGGCGCACAAGGCACCGCAGCTGATGTAGAGCGCACCATCAACTTTATGTTCAGTTTGGATAAACGCCTCACCGGCATTCTCGCCAAACACACCGGCAAAGAGTTTGACACCGTTAAGGCAGACCAAGACCGCGACAAGTACATGACGGCAGAGGAGTCTCTGGAATACGGGCTCGTGGACCGCATTCTGACACATAAACCGCTCCCCGGCAAAGCCTAACCCCATTTTCTCATGGCCAACAAAAAGACCACCCGCCACTGCGCGGCCTGCCAAACCCCGGAGGGGCCCACCTGGCCCGTCCTTACGTGGAATGGCCTCAACCTGTGCTTCAGCTGTATAGAGGACATTGTACACAAAATGTTCATGGAGCCCATGGGGGACCAGGCAGCCGAGCACATGGTCATGCACGTCAAAGAGACGCACCCTTGGCTGTTGCCGCAGGATGATGCGGACGGCTCACCCGTGCTCGATGTAGAGACCAAGGCACAAGATAAGTTACCCACCCCGGCGGAGATGCACGCCATGCTGGACAACTACGTTATCGGCCAAGATTTGGCTAAACGTACCCTTTGCGTGGCCGTATACAACCACTACCTGCGCCTGCGCCAACCCAAAACGGACGACGGCACAGAGATTGAGAAGAGCAACATTCTGCTGGCAGGCTCCACGGGGTCCGGCAAAACATTGCTGGCCAAAACACTTGCCCGCATTTTGGATGTACCGTTCTGCATTGTGGATGCCACCACCCTCACCGAGGCCGGTTACGTGGGCGAGGATGTGGAGAACATTGTGCTGCGGCTGTTGCAGGCTGCCAACATGAATGTGGCCAAGGCAGAGCGCGGTATCATCTATGTGGATGAGATTGACAAAATAGGCCGTAAAACACAGAATGTCAGCATCACACGAGATGTCAGCGGCGAGGGCGTGCAGCAAGCTCTGCTCAAGATTGTGGAGGGTACGGAGTGCAACATACCGCCCAAAGGAGGCCGCAAACACCCCAACGAGGAGTACATCCGCGTCAATACCGAGAACATCCTCTTTATCTGCGGCGGCGCCTTCGTAGGGCTGGAGGGCATCATCCGCAAGCGCATCGGCTCCACCGCCATGGGCTTTGCCTCCATTGAAGAAGACCGCGATACCAAGGAATTTACAGAAGAAGAAGTGCTGGCAAAAGCCATGCCGGAGGACTTCTTCATGTTCGGCATGATACCGGAGCTGATGGGGCGTTTACCCATCTTTGCCCCCCTGACCACGCTTACAGAAGACCAGCTTGTCACCCTGCTCACCGAGCCCAAGAACGCCTTGGTGAAACAGTACACCAAGCTCCTCAAGATGAACGGTGTAGACCTTGTAGTGAAAGAAGAAGCACTGCGCGCCATGGCACGCCAGGCTATAGAGCGTGGCACCGGTGCGCGCGCCCTGCGTGGCATTTTTGAGCGCATTATGCTTGATATCATGTACGAGGTACCCAGCGACAAGAGCATTACCACCGTCACCGTGACAGAGGATTGCGTGCTGGGGAAAGGTGCCCCCGAAATATCACGAGAAAAGGCTTCTGCCCCGGCTGCCAAAAAGCCCAAAGCAGCAGCTAAACCCCGTAAAAAGAAAGCCTGATAAAACAATGTTGGTACTGGGAATCGAGTCCAGCTGCGACGAAACAGCCGTAGCCCTGATTGAAGAGGTCGCGGGGGAGCCGCAACCGCGTGTGCTCAGCTCCGTTATCTCTACCCAGATACCCCTGCACCGCCTATATGGCGGTGTCATCCCCGAGCTGGCCTCCCGCAACCACTCCTCTAACCTGCCCGGAGTGCTGCGAGAGGCCCTTACAAAAGCCAACCGCAGTATTCATGAGGTGGATGCCTTTGCCAGCACAGCGGGGCCGGGGCTGGTGGCAGCCCTGTTGGTAGGCAATACGGCGGCCAAGGCTTTGGCGTTGGCCGCTGGTAAGCCGTTTATTGCCGTTAACCATTTGGAGGGGCACTTACTCTCCCCCTTTATCACCCACCCGCAAGGGCTTGTTCCGCATTTGGGCTTAGTGGTATCCGGCGGGCACACCTTGATTATAGATGTACAGGGGAGCGGTAACTACACCCTGCTGGGGCGCTCCAAAGACGACGCCGCAGGCGAAGCCTTTGACAAAGTTGCCAAAATGCTCGACCTGCCCTACCCGGGTGGGCCGGAGATTGATAAACGAGCCGAACTAGGCGACCCCGAGCGCTTTAAGTTCCCCCGCCCCATGATATACGAGGACCACTTGGATTTCTCTTTCTCGGGGCTTAAAACAGCCGTACTTTACACCCTGCCCAAACTGGTGAAAAGTGGCAATCCCAATGATTTGGAGCCGCAAACCATGTGCGATCTCTGCGCCGGGGTGCGCCAGGCGATTCTGGATGTCCTTATCCACAAAGCCATGAAAGCCCTTAAACGTACGGGGCATAAGGTGCTGGCGGTATCCGGCGGGGTATCCTGCAACTCTGCGTTGCGCCGTCAACTCAAAGAGCGTTGCGAGCGTGCCCGTATCGAGCTGGTATTGCCGCCTAACAACCTCACCACCGACAACGCTGCCATGATTGCCTTTGCCGGCTTGCTGCGCGCCCGCAGCGGTGATTTTTCTCCCTTGGACACCCCCGTAGACCCCAACCTGCGTTTGGCGGGGGCTCAAACACGCGCCTGATTTTTACCGCCATGAGTTTAAGAGACAAGCTGGTAGAGATACTGCCCAACCTGTTACCCACCCGAGAGGAGGAAGCCATTAAAGGCAAAGAGCTCATTGCCCGCGTGCGTGCCGTGCTGGGGGATGCGTACTCGGACCACTCCCTGCGCTCCCAATTCTCTTTCATCGCGCTGGAGCCCGACTCCTGCCTGGCCCGCGTGCCCAACGGCCAAGGCTACTACCTGCGCACGGAAACCTCCGCGCCCTCCCTGCACAACATGTTTGAGAGCGAGGCAGAGGCATCCCGAGACGGGCATGATCCCCTGCACAAAGCACTGGCCTTGGCTGTAAGGCTATACGATACCACCGGCATGGGCGTGTTCGTTTACCCGGTGGAGGAGGCAGAAAGCTGGGAGCACCCGGACTTGGTAGCCGTGCAATGGCCGGCCGGCAGCACGGATGAAGCCGGGGCCTATATCATAGATGACACGGCAGATACCACCGCCCACCTGCGCGCCGTATGTGTATGCATAGATGCCGATGCAGAGAGTTGCCGCCGCGCGTTTTTCCGTACCTTAGCCTGCGCCTTATGTTCTCACGAGGCAGAGCTTCTGCTCATTGGGGATGAACCGCACATGCCCGATGAGCTCACCCACTTGGCCTCTCTATACGGGGTGGGCATACGCGCCATCACCGCAGATTTAGAGGCAAACGCCCTACCCCGTGCAGATGAGATTTTCCGGGCCGACACAACGGATGCCCGCGGACTGCTGTCGGAGCTGCCTCAGCTCACCTTGGCACATCCCCGCCACAGGGAGGCCCCCCTGCTACCGCAGCACCACCTGCCCGCCACGGCTGCCGCCCTGCACTGGGCGCAAAGCTGCATTGCCAAGGGGCGGGTGGAGGCATACGAGCTGCGAGTAGCCGTTAACTGATATTCTATGAGCACATGAGCCGCCCCAAAAACAGTAAACTCCGCATCATCACCCTGCTTACCGTATTGTTAGGCGGGGCGTATCTGGTGCTCTGCGCCTTGTGGGGCATGTGCCGAACTGCCGTTTACATACACGAGACCATACCTGTTACCGCCACCGTAACAGACCTACGCCAACGCCCCTTTGAAAGCACGACAGAGGCACTGGGCAGCGGCAATTTATCGACAAGCGGGGACACCGCCTACTTTCCCATTGTTTCTTTTGCTTTTGAAAACGGGGCACGCATCGGCAAACTGGCCCTCAACACACCGGATAACGAGGCCCCACGCATAGGGGACCCCATAGAGCTGCGCACCTACCCCTATGACCCCACCGCGCCGGATACCCAACCATGGCGACCGGAGGGGGTTGCACCTAACCGTGCCTCCTATTTATGGGGGGGAGATGCCCTGCAATTACTCTTCGGGCTCACCATCGGTGGTATAGCCTACCTCATGCTGCGCTCTCGCCGTGCCCCGCGTGCAGCCAAGCAAACCACCAAACCCAAGCAACAGCCCAAGCCGGCACCGCAAAAGAAGACTCCACCACCCCCTGCCCCCACCACCCCCGCAGAGGAAGAGCCCTTTACCCTCTCCTCAGAGCCTGCCCCACCCAAAAAGAAACGCACCCGCAAACCGGCAGACCCCAATGCCCCCAAAAAGCCCCGTGCCCCGCGTAAGAAAAAAGAGGCAGACCCCACCGCCCCGCCCAAACCACGTAAACCGCGTAAGAAAAAACAGGCGGAATGATGGTGGATTACGCGTGGGAACAATTAGAGGCTTTGGTCTATATCGGCAGATAAATTGGTAGTTGTGGGGCTTCTCTGTGTCAGCCGAAGGGGGCTTCGTTGCCTACGGCATCTACGCCCACCCGGAGGGCGAACTGTTCATGTGCTGTAGGCACTTTTCATGCTTGCGTCAGCAAGCTTATTTACAGCCCCGCCAACCGGCGGGGTGAAAGATTATTAGCCCAGGGTAAGCCGCTATAGCGGCGCAACCCTGGGTATTAAACAAAAACGAATTGGAGCCCGACGAACACCGTGAGGAGGCCGACAGCCTGCCTCGGCGTAGGCTTGCCGAAGACGGGCAGCGCGGTTCTACCCCATTTTCATGGCCTATTTTTCGGAGCTGCCGTGCTCGTCACCGGGCTCACACCCTACACCGTGGCAATCTGTCGACCTCCTTGCTGCGCTGCGTCGGGCTTTTATTATTTTTTCTCCTAACCACGGGTTACGCTGCTGTCGCAGTTCTACACGTGACTACCGGTCATGCGCCCCGCCGGTGGGCGGGGCTTAGAAGTTACGCTCGCCGATGGCTCGCCATCCTACCCTATATAGATTCTCATTTGACTAATTATTCCCACGCGTGGTGGATTATGAAATTTGAGAACGATATAGGGTATTATAGAATTATTTGACTGCAAATATATATATTCCAAAAGAATAATATTAATGCACACCAGGAACGAGCAGAAATAATATTTTCTATAGTTTTATTTTTATAATAAGATGAAAAAACAAAACTTAGAAGAAATGAACATATAGCAATAATAGGAGATACTAAAACAAGTCCTAAACCTATACCGTCATTACCCCAAATCGGAGTGAATAGTGTTGCAATAAATACAGCCATAGGTAATGAGCAAATTATCTGAATACCACCCCATATCATTGCGCGCATAAACCTATTTTCTTGTATAGTTGTGCACAAAAATAAAAAACCACATAAGGTATAACCAAATATAGAAAACAGCAGCAAGGCATATCCAATAGATAATGAATCCTCAATTAATATATTATTTCGCAATCCTGAACAGTACCAAGCCAATGTAATTAATGAAAGCAAAAGTAATATGCACACATTATCTAAAAGAAACAAGCCTTTCGTTCGCTTTCTTAACAAGTCTCGAATCGTTGACATAAATGTATAAATGGATGATATAAATTAAGCCGACGCCATTCCTTCGACACTTAGGAAGCTAATTTAAGCCCCCCCTCTCTTGTAAATATCCGGTATGCGTAATTCTTATATCATTCTATACCCCCTGATGTCAATCCCATTTTTAGCGCGATATATTGAAGCAATTTTTAGCGTTTTTATCAAGCCTTTATTATACGAGAGGGAACAATTAGTGGTAGTTGACTATGTTGTCAGGTAAATTGGGAGTTACGGGATAAATAACATCGGAGTGTTGGACTTCATCCCAACATTTATTATCAATGCATACCATCAATAAAAAATGGAACTAAAGCCCCGCCCTACGATATAGACAAAATTGCCATTTACCTTTTTTTTCGAGTGCCCAAGTTTTGGATTCGGCACCGTTGATACAAAAAATAACAAAGCAGATACCACCGATCACGCTGCGTTAATTGTAAATATCTTCATTGCCCAAGTACTGACGGGGAATAAGCTTGCATTTGATAGAGAGATATGATTAAATACCCCTGAAATTCAGGAATTAAAGTTTTATGAGTGAACCGCAATTAACCCCGGCGCTGATACGCGCCGCGTTGACCACAGTAAAGTACCCGGGTTTCAGCCGAGACATCGTCTCGTTCGGGCTGGTGAAAGACATAACGGTATCCGAGGCGGGTGCTGTTGTGATAGAGCTCATTATTGAGAGCAAGAATGCCGATGTGCCGCGCTATATCTATGAGAATGTGATGGCTACGGTAAAAGAGTTGCCGGGTGTAAAACAGTTGGATGTCAACATTGAACACCATGCACCCAAGAGCGTAAAGCAACCCGGGGCCAATGATGACCCTGCGGACTGGAAATCGAGCGTTCCCGGGGTAAAACATGTTATCGCCGTAGCCTCCGGCAAGGGTGGTGTGGGTAAGAGCACGGTATCTGCCAACTTGGGCGTGGCTCTCTCCAAATTAGGGTACAAGACAGGTTTGCTTGACTTGGATATTTACGGTCCCTCCATGGCGCTGATGTTCGGCACCAAGGAGCGCCCCGGCTGCTCGGAGAAAGAGCAATTCTTGCCAGTGGAGGCTCACGGAGTGAAGCTGCTCTCCATGGGCTTGATGATAGATGAGGCCTCCCCCGTGGCCGTGCGTGGTCCCTTGGCTACGCGCTACGTACAGCAATTTTTGCGAGATGTTGAGTGGGGTGGGCTAGACTTTTTGATTTTGGACATGCCCCCGGGCACGGGTGATATTCAGCTCACCATCGTGCAGACGGTGGACTTGGCCGGTGCCGTTATCGTTACCACCCCGCAAGAGGTTGCACTTATCGATGCCCGCAAGGCCGTGGGGCTCTTCCAGCGAGTGGAGACCCCGATTCTGGGCCTCATTGAGAACATGAGCTACTTTGTATGCCCCAGCGACGGGCTCATTTACAACATTTTCGGCGAGGGCGGCGGCGAGCGAGAAGCCCAAAAGTTGGGCGTACCCCTGCTGGGCCGCATTCCCTTGGATATTCAGACCCGCTCCTGCGGTGATGAGGGCCACCCCGTTGCCCTTGAAGACCCGGGCAAGAGCATGGTTGCCGCTGCCTTTGAAGGCGTTGCCTCCATGCTGGCCAGCCAGTTGGGTGAGTAACCCTAAACGTACAGAATTTAAAAAGCCGGAGTCCATGGACTCCGGCTTTTTTAGTTAAAAGAATAGCTTTTGTATATCAGAATGCCTCTTTAAGAGCCTTCTGAACCTCCGGACGGTCTACACCGATGGCGATGGCAAGCTTAACAAGGTTGGCACAAATATCTACCGTTTGCAGTTTGGTTTCCAAGGGCAACTCAGCCACCTTAGAGGTATCACCACTCATGGCAGACGGCACCAATTTGGCAAGGGATTCATTACCTTCAAGAGAGGAAAAAGCCGTTATGAGCTTCTTACCCTCCTCACACTGAGCAATGTTCTTGATAACGGCCACGCGCTCTGCATCGGTAAGGTCCTCAAACTCTTCAATGAGCTCGGGCGTTACATCGGCAAAGAAGTCGTTGAGTTCATCAATGATATCTTCAATAGATTCACTCTTATTGTCTTCAATAAGCTCAGCAAGGTCAGCAACGGCATCTTTTACGGAATCCGTAGCGGCTTCTTCAGGAGAAGAGCAAGAGGTGAATACAAGAGCGGGAACGGCGGCAAAAGCCACAAATGCGAACTTTTTAAGCATAATTTGATATTGTTGGTTAGAGAGAATAAATATTCAAGCAATAAATGCTGCGTGCTTTATTCTAACACAATTGCGCCTCGTGTAAAGTAAAATCAACAATCGGCAGCCAAACTTATGACAAATGGTGCCCGAATACCTCGGAGGCGCGGCCGCTGGCCTCTAACACGGCGCGGCGAGAGGCAGGGAGAACGGAGCGCGGCAACGGCTCATAGCCGAGGCGATCACGGAAGTAGGCCACAGCACTTTGAGAGATGGCAAAAATCCACTCATAACCCAAGGCACGGGCTTTATCCTGAATAAAGCGGCACATGGCTTTGCCATAGCCATGCCCCTCATAATTCTTTTTGATGAAAAGGCAACCCAGCTCGGCGCAATGCTCCTCGGGGAAAGGATAAAGTGCCACACAGCCCACAATGGTGTCGTCGAGCGTGTATACGTAGTAGCTTTGCAAGTTTTCTAAAATACTTTCATACGTACGCTCCACCAATTTGGAGTCCACCACGCAGCGGGCAATCATAGAGAGCAGCTCGGGTATGTCATCCACCTTCAGCGGGCGAATCTCGCGGTAGGAGTCGGCGTGCACCATGGTGCCCACACCTTCTTCAGAGAAAAGCTCATCCAGCAAAACGCCACGGTGCAAGCCATTAAGCATGTGCACACGCGGGACCCCACGACGGCACACTGCCGCCGCTTGTTTCAGCTCTGCCACGCAAGAGCAATCTGCACACTCTGTTGTACTGACCTCTCGCTCCGCAATGGCGAAAATGGGCTGGCCACGGCGGCTGGGCACGGCATCTTTTTGCAGGCAAATGTATTTGGAGGCCCCCAATTCTACCGCCAGGCAAACACTGCCCTCATCAAAACGGCCAACGGTGCCGGAGGGCACAATAGCCACCTGCGGGCGCTCCACAATCTCTCGCACACGGGCAATGGCTGCAGCCCCTGCGGTAAGGGGTAACTCTGCCAAGGCAGCGTGCATCTCACACTCCCCTGCTCTGGCAGCCAGGTGCTCTGCCTCACAGCCCTCTGCCACCAACACCAAGCGCACCCCTATCTCGTGCAAGGCATCGGCATCCAACAGAGCATCCACAAGGGCATCCTCATGCAACAGCTCCTTGCCAATGTGTAAGACAAAGAGCCTGTTACGGAAATACGGGACGTATGCCAATGCAGAGCGAACGTTCATTTGCGGTGGGCTATCAGTTATAGGAGTAAAGCAAAAGGTGCGATTAACCGTACTCGGCAATCGCACCTTCACGGGCTGAATGTTTATTTCTCCTCTGCACCGGAAACGGTTGTACCCTCTGCAGGCTCACCGTCTATCAATGACATGGATACCCCGGGAACGGACTCCTCCATATCGAGGGAAGACATCACCAACGGGGCGCTGCTGTCCTTGCGCTTAATGTTGGCTGTCACCTTCTTTTTGGGGAGCACCATCTTTTTCTCGGGCTTCATGGGGATACCGGGCATGGGGGCACCGCTCACGCTGCCCTCCTCGGGCAAGAGCATGCCGGCAGGTGCAGCATCAGAGGTAGAGTAAGCGCCTACGGCCTCCTCTTCTTCCTCCGCGTCGTCATCGTCGTCCTCTGCCTCAACATCGGCATCTGCTGCAGCGGGGGCGTTAGCAAAGCGTTTCTGCATACGGGCCATCTGCTCACGCAGCATGGAGAGGAAATCACCGTTGCCCAGAACATCCGTTACGGATTCATCCTCATCATCCGCATTGCTGGCCGGCAGCGAGGAGAGGAAATCCTCAAAGGCGGACAAGTTGGTGGTGGAGCGGAAGAGGTTGTTGAGAATCTCATACTGAATGTTGCTGATGAGGGTCTCGAAGATGCTGTAAGCCTCACGCTTGTACTCCACGAGGGGGTCACGCTGGCCCTGTGCACGCAGGCGCACACCTTCACGCAGGGCATCCATGTCCATAATATGCTGCTGCCACAGCTTATCAATGGCTTGCAGCATAATGTTGCGCTCCATGTGGTCCACGCGGTCGGGGCGTTCGCCGGCAACCTTCTTTTCATACATTTCGCGCACACGGGCAACAATGCGGTCTGCCACCTCAGAGGGCTCGCCGGAGTTGAGGGCGGCGTCCTCCTCGCTCCACCCCAGCGGGAAGGTGGAATTGAGCCAATGCAAGAGATCCAAGCGGCGGATAGCACCGGTATTGTCCTCGTTCAGGTAGTCCTCACACTTGGTGTGAATTCCCTCGGTAAGCTGCTCATAAATCATTTCGCGCGGCTCCTCGCACAGCAAGGCATCATTACGCATGGCATATACAATGGTGCGCTGCTGGTTCATCACATCATCATAATCCAGCACATGCTTACGCCACATGTAGTTACGCTGCTCCACACGCTTTTGAGCACCTTCAATAATCTTGTTCATCATCCAGCTCTCAACGGCCTCGCCCTCTGCCATGCCGAATCGGTTCATAGCTTTGGTCATGCGCTCGCTGCCACCGAAGTTGCGCATCAAATCATCTTCAAAAGAAAGGAAGAACTGAGAGGCACCGGGGTCACCCTGGCGGGAGCAACGGCCACGCAGCTGGCGGTCGATACGGCGGGACTCATAACGCTCCGTACCCAGTACGAAGAGACCGCCCAAATCTGCCACACCCTCGCCCAGCTTAATGTCTGTACCACGGCCTGCCATGTTGGTGGAAACCGTTACAGAGCCACGCTGACCGGCACGCGCCACAATCTCAGCCTCTCGCTGGTGGTTTTTGGCGTTGAGCACCTCGTGCGGAATCCCGGCGTATTTGAGCATGCGGGAGAGGGTCTCGGATGCCACCACGCTGGCGGTACCCACCAACACGGGTTGCCCCTTGGTGTACAGCTCCTTAATCTTGGCTACCACGGCATTGAACTTCTCGCGGCGGGTCTTGAAGATGAGGTCGTTGAAATCCTCACGAATGCAGGGGCGGTTCGTGGGGATGGGCAGAACATCCAGCTTATAAATATCATGGAACTCGGCGGCCTCGGTCTCTGCCGTACCGGTCATACCGGCCAAGCGGCTGTAGAGTCGGAAGTAGTTTTGAATGGTGATGGTGGCGTAGGTCATGTTCTCTGCCTCAACCTCCACACCTTCTTTGGCCTCAACGGCTTGGTGCAAGCCCTCGCTCCAGCGGCGGCCGGGCATTTCACGGCCTGTATTTTGGTCAATAATGATAATTTTGCCCTCCTTCACCACGTACTCTTTATCACGCTCGTAAATGGTGTAAGCCTTGAGCAACTGACTGATGGTGTGCAGGCGGGCGGCATTGGTATCCAAACGCTTCAGCAGCACGTTCTTGCGTGCCTCCTTCTCGCGCTCGGTGAGGGTTTCATCCTCATCAATATCCACAAACTCGGTGCCCAAATCCGGCAGCACGAAATCCTCCGGATGCCCGGGGCTGATAAGCTCGCGGCCCATCTCCATCAACTCTGCATCGTGCGTTTTCTCATCCATGCAGAAATAGAGCTCCTCCTTGAGCTTAAAGAGCTCAAGCTTGCGCGGGTCCTGATACAGGAAGAGCTCATACTTCTCCACCATGCGGCGGAACTCTACATCCTCTTGAGAGCGCATGAACTGGCGGTTGCGGGGCATGCCCAGCTTCACCTTGTAAAGGCAACGCCCGGCAGCAGCGGTATCACCCTCCTTGGCGTATTTGAAGGCTTTGGTCATGAGGCCGTTGCACAGCTCAACCTGAGCGCGGGATACTTTCTCGATAAGCGGTTTGAGAACATCATACTGTTGCTCACGCTCAATCACGGCCGGGCCGGAGATAATGAGCGGCGTGCGGGCCTCGTCAATCAAAATGGAGTCAACCTCGTCAATAATGGCAAAATAGTGGCCACGCTGCACTTGGGCATCTTTGGAGGTAGCCATACCATTGTCGCGCAGGTAGTCAAAGCCGAACTCGGCATTGGTGCCGTAGGTAATATCACAGGCATACTGCTTGCGGCGGGAGTCATTGGGCATCATGCTCTGAATGCAACCCACCGTGAGGCCGAGGTACTTGAAGAGCGCGCCCATCCACATGGAGTCACGGCGAGCCAAATAGTCGTTGACCGTTACCACGTGCACGCCCATGCCGGTAAGGGCATTCAGGTAAACGGGCAAGGTTGCCACCAGCGTTTTACCCTCACCCGTGGCCATCTCAGCAATAAACCCGCGGTGCAGCGCAATACCGCCGATAAGCTGAACATCAAAGTGTACCATATCCCACTTGATGTTGGTGCCGCATACATCCACATCATCCCCGCACATGTTACGGGCTGCGCATTTAACCACAGCAAAGGCCTCGGGCAAAATCTGCTCCAAGTATTTGGAGCGCATTTTGGCAAACTTGGGTTCAATCTCGGCAAAAGCCTTCTTGCCCTGCTCAATGGATTCGGGCGTAGCCTCCACCTGCGGCAGTTTCGGGAACTCATCCTTCAGGGCCTCGAAACGTGTATTAAGCACGGCGGCATACTGCTTGAGCTGCTCTGCATCGGCAGCCAAAATCACGCCGCGAGTCGGCAAATCAATGGGGGTAAGACGGTGCAGATACTTCTGCCACTCGCGGGTTTTACCTACCAGGTATTCCTGGTTCTTGCCGCTCATGGTCTCCTCAATCTCGAGAATACGCTTGACCACCGGGCGCAATCTGCGCACTTCTCGCTGATTCTTAGAACCTACAATCTTATTAAGAACCCATTTAATCATATAAAAATCTCTCTATTAGGTGACACGAAAGCGCGCCCGAATAATGCACGCGGTGCGCCATTGTAGCACAACATCCCCCGCCACGCAAGCACAAGTGCGCATTCTGCAATGCCTTTTGTGCAAAACTTGTGTCATGAATACTGTGGGAAATATCCTAAAGAAAAGACGGGACTATATGTCCCGTCCTACGATATGTCAGCTCGGCATATTCGCCATCACTTTTTTCTCTTGCCCATGGCGGTATCATCGTCTCGGAACAGGCCGAAAACACTATCAAAAAGCCCCTGCTCTTGGGCCTCTTCATAGTCCACCTTCCATACGGGGCTATCCTCTTTAAAGGGAGGCCCTTCCATAAAGCCTTTTACCCGAAAATCCTTATCTCCGGCGGTCAGGGCTCGCTCTATGGCACTGAAATCGGGCTTGCTTTCATTGGTGCGGAACAATGCCAGCTCCGGCGACTTATCTGCAGGCACAATGCCGCGCGGGGCGGTGCCGGGGGATTTCACCTTCTCCACCAACAGGCAGAAACCGAACTCGTTGCCGGGGATTTCGGACACGAGAATCTCCACGGGATATTTCTCCCCTTTCTTCACCTTGAACACCTCACCGGCAGGTATACCACCCAGCACTTGGTTCCAATGCGGGGTCTGTTTGTACTGATAAAAAGCCCGCTTGTTCTTGTTGCTGCACATCTCTTGCTGATAAGCAGGTTTGGTACCCAGCACCATATCATTGCGGGTGGGTATGGACCAACCGGCCTCCAGCACAAGCTTGTTGTTAAAGCGCACCATCAGGGTATCATCCCCCATGCCGACAAAGCGGAAAAAGCCGCTCTCCGGGGCTGTTACCACGCCACGGTACACCACGACCCAACCACTGGGGGCTACCTTGCGGTCGTCCTCCTTTTCATTGCATTGAAAAGCCTCCGGCCCGTAAGATGCCTTGCACCGCGGCAGGTAAAAATACGGGGCATACAAACGCACCTCGGGGCTGTAATAGTCCTCAAACACGCGCTGGTTCCATTCCTTGTCATCAAACTCACGTATCTTGGCTACCACGCCCTCCTTATACATGGCTTTTGCCCCCTCGCGTATGGGCTGCTTCAAATCATAAAATCTGCCGATAAGGGCGGACTCCTCGTCCACATCCCCGCCAAAAGCCTGCATCAGCTCGTAATTGATATCCAACTTATCCCAACGCTCTTTGGCCTTGCTCCACTCCTCCTTGGCTTTATCCCAGGTTTCTTTGCCCCACTGCTTGCCTTTCTCTCCCCACTCCTTGCCCTTTTCGCCGAGCTCCTTACCCACATCTCCCGCACCATCCCACAAGTCCCCCAAGCCGTCACTCCAATCGGCCTGCACCACGCCACCGCTCATCAACGTAGCCCCTATTACCAATGTTTTAAGTATTTCCTTGCTCATAGGTATGATATAGCAAAATCACCTTACCTTAGCAAGCCAAAAATTATTTAAAATGCCGATTTTGAGAGGGCAGAAAACACGAAAGCCGACGGATGAAGCATACATCCGCCGACTTACCGTTAAAAATCAATGACACTCAGCCTATTACAGCTCGTAGTAAGTATAGCCGTTGAGGCCGGTGCGGTAGGCCTCCAGAGCATCGCGGCGTTGGCGAGGAGTCATGAGCCCCTCCTCCACAGCGCGCTCGGCCAGGTTACGGAACTTGGAGACGAGGTCGCGGGTGTCGTACTTAACGTAAGAGAGCACGTCTGCCACGCTATCGCCCTCTTCCTCTTGGGTGTAAACGGGGCGTCCGTTTTCCAAATGCACGCTCACCACGTTAGTATCACCGAGCAGGTTATGGATATCTCCCAATGTCTCCTGATAAGCCCCGACCAAGAACACGGCAACGTAGTAGTTCTCCTTACCCTCGAACTCATGCAGAGGGAGGGAGTGCGCAATGTCCTCGCGGTCAATAAAGTTATCCACCTTGCCATCGCAGTCGCAGGTAATGTCAACCAACACGGTTTTTTGAGTGGGGCGTTCGCACAGGCGTTGAATGGGCATGACGGGGAACAGCTGGTCTATAGCCCAGCTGTCGGGCATGCTTTGGAAGAGGGAGAAATTGCCGTAATAGCAGTCCACCATGTTGTCGGACACCTCTTTGAGGTCCTCGGGGATCTCGCTCATCTCGTCAATACGGCGGGAGATCATGCCCATGATATGCCAGTAGATAGCCTCACCGATGCCGCGCTCTCTGAGGGTGGAGTTACCGTAAAAGAACTGCATGCGCAGTTGGTCTCGGTAGTAGTTGGCATCGTTATAGCACTCCTGGATATTCTTGCGGGTGAGCATGCGGCGCGTTTCATCCAAGGCTTTGAGCACCTCGCTGGGGTTCTCGGGCAGCTCGGGCGGGGCGGCATCTTGCCCGGGGGCGCTGGCTACGTCCAGAATATTGAACACCAACGCGGCATGGTAAGACACAATCGCGCGACCGGACTCCGTAACAAGCGTGGGATGCGGTACCTCGCACTTGGTGCACATCTCGCCCACCACTTCCACAATGTCTCGGGCGTACTCCTCCATGGTATAGTTGCAGGAGGAGTGGAAATTGGTTTGAGAGCCGTCATAATCCACCGCAAGGCCACCGCCCATATCAAGCGTACCCATGGGGGCGCCCTCTCTCACTAGGTCAATGTACATGCGGCAGGCCTCTGTAAGCCCCTCACGCACCACGGAGATGTTGGGTATCTGAGAGCCCTGGTGGTAGTGCAACACTTTGAGGCAATGGAGCTTACCGGCAGCTTTAAGCGTATCTACCACATCAATGACCTGCGCGGTATTCAATCCGAACACGGAGCGGTCGCCGGCAGATTCGCTCCAATGGCCGGAGCCCTTGGCAGCCAAGCGTACACGCACACCCAAGTTGGGCTCCATACCCAAGGCCTCTGCACGCTCCAAAATGGCGGGCAGCTCGTTGGGCATCTCCAAAATCAGGCAAATGTTAATCCCCATGCGCTGAGCCATCAGAGCCAAGTCAATAAACTCGTCATCCTTATAGCCATTGCACATCAAAAAGGCTTGGGGGTCCTGCATTTGCGCCATGGCAGCAATAAGCTCGGGCTTGCTGCCGGCCTCCAGCCCGTAATGGTAACGCGAGCCGTAGGATACGATTTCCTCCACAATCTCGCGCTGCTGGTTCACTTTAATGGGGTACACACCACGGTACACGCCCTTATAATCCGCCTCTGCAATGGCTTTGATAAAGCTTTGGTTGAGCTCATCGATACGGGCGCGCAGCAAGTCTCGAAAACGCAACAGCACGGGGGCATCGGTACCGCGCTCTGCCAGCCCTTTCATGATGGTATATAAGCTCACGGGGCGAGCCTCGCCATCCGTATCAATTAAATTCACCGTAGCCTCACCGTTGCGAGAAACCCCGAAGTAGCCGTTACTCCAGTTCTCTACACCGTAAAGGTCGGCAGAATCTGCCGCAGACCAATTTTTAACCTTGCGCTTAATGGGAGCTTTTTTACTTTTCATTGAAGTGAAGAATATGTGGTGAGCGGATTATAGATGAACAATGTACAATTTAAAAGAGAGCTGCAGATTCCCGAGTAGTAACAGGAATCTGCAGCTAAAAAAGATTCGGCTTAATGCGTGCAAGTGAGCAATTGCTTACTTGGCGCGGTAGTACTGGTAATGAACGCGCTCGTCGATGGCAAGAGCCTCGCGAACAGTGCGGATTACGGTGGGCTCTGCCTCAAAGGCAAAGAGCATGTACTGGCCGTGAGTCATGTGACCAGACTCATAGGCAAACTCGCGGCGGCCAACATTGGTAACCTCCGTAACCTTGGCGCCGGCAGCCTCAAGCTGGCCTTTCATGGCAGCGGTGAGCTCCTCAAGGGTGGCGGCACCCTTCATGTTCAGAACGATCAGTGCTTCGTACTTTCTCATAACAGTGTTTTTAGTAAGATGTCTTGCTTTCGCAAAAAGCGGTGGCGTATGATGCACCTTTTTCAAACAGATTGCAAGCCTAAAGTGTGTTTTATTTGTATTTTTTTGCTTTTTTAGGCTTAAATGAGCTTCAGACGCACTAAATCCTGCGTATCGATCAGGCCCACGGGCTTACGCTCGGCATCAAGCACCACCAAGTCGTCAATGCGGCGGTCGCGCAGCGTCTTCACAGCGGTCATCGCCAGTTTATCGGCCTCCACAAACACGGGATTCTTGGTCATGTAGTCGGATACCGGGTGCATACCGCAAGCGGGGTCTGCCTGGTAAGCGCGGGCAAAGTCACCATGGGTGAACACACCTGCCAGCGTGCCGTCCTCATGCGTCAGCACACATGCACCGGCACGGGCTGCCGTCATGGCGATAATGCACTCTGCCACCGTAGCACCCTCGGGCTGCGTGGCGTACTCCTTGCGCATAATGTCGGCAATGCGCATCAACAAAGCGCGGCCCAAAGAACCACCGGGGTGGCTGCGGGCAAAGTCTTCCTTAGTAAAGTTGCGTGCCTCCAGCAGGGCCATAGCCAAAGCATCGCCCATCACCAACATGGCGGTGGAGGATGAAGTGGGGGCCAAATTCAGAGGGTCAGCCTCGCGCTCCACAGCGGTGTTGAGCACCACATCGCTCAGCTCTGCCAGCGTGGAGGACGGCTTGCCCGTCATGCTGATAATGGGCATGTCAAAACGCTTCAAGAACGGCATGAGCGTGAGCAGCTCAGACGTTTCGCCGGAGAAAGACATGGCAATGCAGGCGTCGCCATCCTGCACGATACCCAAGTCGCCGTGCATGGCGTTCATGGAGTCCAACACTACCGAAGGAGCCCCCGTAGAGGTAAGCGTGGCGGCAATCTTGTTGCCGATAAGCCCGCTCTTGCCTACACCCACCACAATAATCTTGTGGCCGGTCTCAATGGCCTTGCGCATGGCGTTTACTGCTGCTACAAAGGAGTCATCCAGCCGCTCGCAGATGGCCTGCAACGCTGCAATCTCATCCTCAAATACCTTTTTACCGCGTATCGTGTGGTCTGTCGTCATAGCCGTAAGTGAATAGTAAATTTTTACTCGCAACGCATTTTACCATATCTCCCCTGCCCCTGCAATCATAAAATAAACATTTTTCACCCAATTTCACTTATCTGACTCGCGAGTGGATTCCTTTTTCTTCTTTTGTTTAATCCCTTTTATCAATTCAGCATCTATGGCACGGGCTATGGGTAATACATCATACTCGGCATTGTCAGAAAATAAGGCTACCCCGGTATTGCCACGCACAAAATACACAGCACGCTTTTCGCTGTTCTCCACTTCTGCACCCCAATCATCTATTATCGGGTGAAAACAAAAATCCATATCACCCACCCATCCGGGATTTACTTTCAGCATGCTCACTAAATCTTCTACCGTTTCTCGCTGCGACAACTTGCTGTTAAACGGTGTACCTACCATACCGAATTTGCGGTCTTCCAAATCCGGCTCATACGCACACATCGACAAAACCCAATCACGGGCGTCCTTAGCCTCATAGTGGTGAAATATCATAAAACGTAAGTTCGTCGAACTCTTTTCATGGTGCAACCATACGGTGTAGGAGTGCATACCTCCGTCAGATTTTACTTCATGCCACTTCTCACCG
>JAFQEF010000123.1 GCA_017399165.1 Akkermansia sp. | reverse complement strand
TACGCCTTAAGCAATGTAAACATTCAAAAGGCATCTGCCGCTTCCTCGAGAGTATAGGAGCCAAGCGGAAGCTATGGAGTGGTGTGGCAGCAATGGGGCGCAGGTGGTGGAGAATAGCATGCTCAGAACCGGCGAATATCTGCATGGATAATGCTTGGCTACGAGCAGAGGGATATATCTCTTTTTATCAACTCCTCAAACGCTGATTGGAAACCGCCGTATGCGGTAATTCGCACGTACGGTGGTGTGTGAGGGGGCGAAAGCCCCCTACACGATTTGTACGAAGCGGACGGGGCTCGAACCCGCGACCTCAGCCGTGACAGGGCTGCGCTCTAACCAAACTGAGCTACCGCTCCTTGCCTTTGCTCTCCTCCGTGGGAGGGGTGCGAGGAGATTTTAGCGAAAATCGGCGAGTATTGCAAGCTTTTTTTTACAAAAAATGCAAAAAAGTTTAAAAAAGGGTGCAAAAAAAGCGCAGCCTAGGGGGGAGGCTGCGCCTTGCCGGGGGTATTTAAGGTGTTAATTAAGAATATTGAGGAGTGAGCTGTTAGCGGTGCCGGTGAGAATCTCTCGATTTTCTGCCCGAGCCTTTTGAATTTGCTCTTCTGTGGCACCGAGGCCCCGCAGGAGCATGGAGCTGAGGGTGAGAGCCACTTCTTCCTCCCCGGATACCACCATTTGCGCCCCCTGTTTACGCATGTTGCGGGCGTTGCGCATGTAGGTGGTATGGGCCAGCACAGCGATGCCGGGGTTGACATCTCTTGCTGTGGCAGAGATTTCTGCAGCGGGGGCACCGGCTGCGGTAATAATGATGGCCTTGGCGTGCTCTGCCCCTGCCATGCGCAGGATGGTGTGCAGGCGGGCATCACCGTGCATGGCGGGTATACCTTTGGAGGCCAGGTGAGTGACGGTGTCGATGTTCATCTCCAGCACCACGACCTCGATATTATATTTATTGAGGATTTTGGTGATGATTTTGCCGCAGGGGCCATAGCCTACCACAAGCACGCGGTCCTTGGTTTCGGTGGGCTCAGGCACGGCAGAGTTATCTGCCGCCGGCATGCCGATGCCGCGGGCATCCATCTTGCGGATGAGGGAGGGCACCAGGCGGAAGAGGCCCACATTGAGGGTGATGGTGATGATGGCCACACCGGTAATCACATTAACGGCCTCTCTCGGCAGCAGGCCAAAGCGGTCGCCGGCGGCAAGGGCTGCCAAAATGAAGGAGAATTCACCGATTTGGGAGAGGGATGTGCCCACTACCACGCCCAAACTGCCCGGGCGGCGTAACAGGCGAATCACACCGTAGGCGCTCAGCGGCTTAAAGAGCAGGGTGAGTGCCAGGGTGCCCACGGCCAGCGGCCAATGCTCTAACAACATGGGGGCATCAAAGCCCATGCCTACGGATACGAAGAAGAGCACGGCAAAGGCATCCCTCATGGGCAAGGCATCGCTTGCGGCTCGGCTGGCAAATTTACTTTGCCCCACAACCATGCCCGACAAGAAGGCCCCGAATACCATGGAGGCATTGAATACCTCTGCCGACAACACCGCCACGCCCAGCGCGCAGGTGAGCACCGCCAAGGTGAAGAGCTCGTTAGAGTTGCTGCGTGCCACAAAGGTGAGCACGCGGGAGATAACGTGCTTGCCTAAAAAGGCCACGCAAAACACCATGAGGGCGAGTTTCCACACCATGCCCCACAAGGCACTCCATAAATCATCTGCACAAAAAACGGCCTTACTTGCCCCCTCGGGCATAATGAAAACGGCAGGCAGCAACACCAACAGCACAATGGTAAAGATATCCTCCATCACCAGCCAGCCCACGGCGGTGTGGCCGCTGGGGGTGTGCAGTAGCTTGCTGTCCTCTAACACGCGGGTGAGCACCACCGTGCTGGACACACACACGCACATACCAAAAATGAGTGCCGCCACCCAATCTGCCCCCGGCACGCAGGCATGGTATATCAGGGCACCGCAGCCCGTCCACAGGGTCATGCACATCAGCGAGCCCGGCACGGCTACCTTGCGCACCGCCAGCAAATCCTTAAAATGAAAGTGCAAGCCCACACCGAAAAGCAGCAGTACCTCGCCAATGGAGGCAAACTCATGCATGACGACATGCGGGTCATCCGTTAACCCCCACCAGGGTTGCGCAGCCAATATGCCTGCCAGCAAATACCCTACTAGGGGGGATAACTTAATGCGCTGCGCCAGCATGCCGAGCGCCAGCGCCAGTACTAAGCCGAGTGCGAGGGTGCCTATCATGAATGGTGGTGTGTGTGCTGCTTATGCTAATACGCGTGCCCAGAGCACTTTCAGGTAGCGCCCCTCGGGGTAGGTGGAGAGGAAGGGGTGGTCCCAGCCGGGGCCGGTCATCTCCAGTATCTGTAAACGGCGGCCGAGCCGTTGTGCGGCCTTGATAACGGTTTTCTCAAACTCTGCGGGGGATACCAGCCCCGAGCAGGAGCAGGTGACAAACAACCCGCCCGTGCGCACACATTGTAAGCCCAGCAGGTTGAGGTCATGGTATTTTTTGAGCCCTTCTTCTTTTTCTTCATCTCGCCCGAGCACAAATTTGGGCGGGTCTAACAACACTACATCAAAAAGCTTGCCGTTGCGCACCATTTGGCGGGCGTACACAAAGGCATCCGCATGCACAAAGTCGATTCTCAGCGGGCCGCCTGCCGAGTTGATGTTAGCATTGCGCTTGGCCATGGCTATGGCTTTTTCATCTAAGTCCACCGCCGTTACCTCCTTGGCACCGCCGTGCAGCTTGGCGTGTATGGAGAACCCGCCGGAGTAGCAGCAGAGGTCCAGCATGGTTTTGCCCGCCACCAGTTTAGAGAGCTTAAGGCGGTTATCCCTCTGGTCACAGAAAAAGCCTGTTTTGTGCCCTTTGGCAAAGTCTACCTCAAAGTTGACTCCGTTTTCCACAATGCGCACACGGTGCACGGGCTCCCCGGGCGGGGCTGTGGTGGGGTCTATGCCCTCCATGCGGGCTATGCTTTCATCTACCGTGATAACATGGCGGCTTGTGCCGCACAGCTCATGCAATAGCGGCAGCCATTTCGGCAGGCGTTGCCATACACCCAGGGTGGTTACCTCCAGGCTCAGTACATCCGCATAGCGGTCGGCTATCAAGCCGCCTATGCCGTCGGAGTCCCCGTGAATGATGCGGTAGGCGGTGGTGGTGACATCCAGCCCGCAGTCCTTGCGGCGCCACTCTACGGCGCGGCGCAGGGCGGTCTCCAAATCCTTCTCGGTCATCACCTCAGGCCCATGGTAGAACATGCGCAGCGGCGTGCGGCTCTGTGGGTTCCAGAACCCGCAGCCAAAGGGCTCTCCGTTCTTATCATACACGTTAATGAGCCCTCCCGCCACGGCATCCGGGCTTACTGCCCCCAGCATGCGGGGAAACACCGCAGGGTTATAGGTAAAGTATTTAAGCTGCACCCACGGGCGCACCCAGTTCTCGCTGCCCTCCGGTGCCGGTGTGGCTTTGGGCTGCTTGGGTGTTGCCCCGGGGCTTTTGCGCCCCGCGTTGCGGTTGTAGGGTGTTGCTTTTCTGTCTTTGTATCCTCCCCTTTTGGCTGACTCTTGCATACGTGCGAGTGTACACAAGCACGCGCGCGTTGTCAAGGCTCTTTCAAGTGCGCTCGCGCGCATATCTGCTCAAATTCGGTGCAGATTCAGATAATAATGCAATGCAAGCTTGAGCACAGAGGTGCGGTCTATGTTGCGGAGGGTGGAGAATTGCTCCAAACGGCGGAATAATTCTTTGCGGCAGCGGAATGTGATCATGTGTAATGGGGTCATGCTCGTATCTTATGAAATAACGTGCTCAATGCAAGGCTTATTAGGTGTATTTTCCCCAACTGCGCGGGCGGTGTAGTTTGTAATTGTTATAACAAAGCAATCGACCGTTGTTATGCAAAATACGTGAAAAACTTTGATTTTCATTCACATTTGTCTTGACTTTTTCTAACTTGAAGGGTATAAGAGTTGAGCTCCATTTTTTTCTTATTACATCATGAATGCATCAATGAAAAATCTGACTCGCTATACGCGAGAGAAAACTTCGTTCTTAGGCTGGCGTGTATGTATTAGTCGTAAAGGAATGATGTTCACCAAGTATTTTGCTGATGCTGCCTATGATGGTGAGCAGGGCTCTTTTGAAGCAGCTCGTGCGCTGAGAGATGAAATCCTCGCTCGCATCAAGGCAGACCCCGTCAATGCCAAACGCATCATGTCCGAGTATCAGGATAAATATGCTAAGCAACCGAAGAAAGAGAGCAAGAAGTAACATCTTGCCTTTTTCTGCATAACTCGCTCTTTTATATTTAATCTCAAAAAGCCCCTCTGTCAGAGATGGGCCCGGGGGGCGTGTACGGAAGTACGAAATGAGAAATACAAAATACGAAGTACGCAAAGCCACTGCAACGGGGTGAACCAAAATATATCGTACCCGCGGGCTCACGCCCGCCGAATTTGATAGCCCCCGCATGGGGGCGAAATAGTTTAGGCAGGTGGTCGCGCGCGCACGCAGTGCGCGCGCG
>JAFQEF010000122.1 GCA_017399165.1 Akkermansia sp. | reverse complement strand
CGCGCGCGCACTGCGTGCACGCTTGACCGCCTGCCTATGTTATTTCGCCCCACAAGGGGGCTTGGAAGTACGAAATGTGAAATACAAAATACGAAGTAAGCAAGGCCACTGCGACGGCTTGAGATGCTCACACCTACAAATTGCCATTTGGCGAGTTTTTCGAGGTTCCCTACATAACAAATCGAACCGTTGTGACGACTGTGGCCGAAACGGGGCTCGGACCGTTGTGAGCCGGGTGAAATCTCCAAGCGGATAAAATGGTTTGCTTGGCTGCTTTAGCAAATGCAGGGTGGGTGGCTGAAA
The DNA here is from genome assembly GCA_017399165.1 of Akkermansia sp. GTDB lineage: Bacteria > Verrucomicrobiota > Verrucomicrobiia > Verrucomicrobiales > Akkermansiaceae > Akkermansia. The sequence goes on along the minus strand of JAFQEF010000122.1, from coordinate 5,734 downwards.
TGATCTCCACCGCAAGGGGCTTGCCATGGGGGTCTATGTGAATACGTGCACGCACGGAGCCCTCAACGCGGCGGCGCAACAGCTCTCTGGGGTAGGGTGGTTGAGGGGTGGCCGCGTATTGAGGCGGGGTATATGTTAATGCTGTTTCCGGGGCGGGAACGCGGGCCTGTGTGTGGGGGGCTTCTTCAAATTGAGGTGTCAGTTCTGAGTAAAAGAGATACTCATCGGTGGTCTCCCCTATACCCTCCGCAAGGTTTGCGCCCGTGGGTATATACGGTGCCTCAGATTCCGGCATCACAGGGGGAGTATCTATGATACAGATAGGCTCGGGCTCTGCGGGTGGCTGAGTGCTGAGCTCAACACGCGGAGCCGTAGTTTCTTGCTTTTGTGTTTGTTCCGGCTGCGGGTGGCTGTAGACAGTGGCTGCTTTATTTTTTTGGGGGGCGGAAAATGTGATGCTGTGGCTGTGTATAAAGAGCATTGCGCATAATACGACACATGCCGTGCTGAGGCATATTCTACCTTGCACGCAATCCTTTTTCTTATGTCGTACATGCAGAGCCATGGTATCAGTCGCAGAGCCAGTAGGTGTGAGATTCCGCAATGTCGTAGGTGGTGTAGCCATTTTGCGGCAGGTGTACATGGGGCCATGTGGCTATGTTGACACGGTTTTCCATCCACCCCGGCAACCAGATAGCCTGCTCATGGATGATAGAATCTACCCTAGCGCAGGCGTTTGCCGCTTGTTGAAGGGTAGTTGCTTTTTCCAGTGCTGCAATGGCGGCATCCATGGCGGCGTTGTTCAGGCAAAACGGCGCATCGTCCCCATACGCCGTGGAGTGAAAACTGCGCTTGTAATCCGGCAGGGGGGCGGCGGGCACAGTTGCCCAAAAAAGCATTTGGTGGTGCTTATTCTTTACGTATTCCGCACAGAGCTGCCAAGGCAGTGGTTCCGCCACAATGTCAACCCCGCAAGTTGCAGCACTTTGCGCTAACAATGTGACAAGCGTGCTGATTTTTTGAGAGGGACTGTAAGCTAACCTTACGCTTAGCCGTGTGCCGTCTTCTCTCTGCAAGATACCATCTTGGCCTGGGATGGTGTAGCCCGCTGCTGCAAACTCTGCTCTGGCGGCTGCGGGGTTATAGTGATACTGCGGTGTTTTGTGGTGCAAATAGCTGTAACCGGTAGCAAATTGAGGCAGTTGTTCTGCCTCACCCCTGAAGATGATGCGAATGGCCTGCTGCATATCCATGGCTTGCAGCAGCCCCCTGCGCAAGTGAATATCCGGCAGCTGCACCGTATTCAGCGCAATGCCGTAGGGAGGCATCGGGCAATTTACCGTAAAGCGGTGTTGTTGTATTTTAGCATCTGCGTTCTCAAGATATTGTTGCCATGCAGAGATATTGCGGGTTTGCATGATATCTAACTTGCCGTGCAAAAACATCTCCCAAGCCTGTGCTTCATCCGTTAAAAAATGGTGTTCAATGCTGTCTGCGTTGCAGGTGTAACGAAACCCCGGCAGCTCTTTAGCCCACCAAGCATCGTTACGCACCAGGGTGATGAGCCGCCCCCGCTGCACTTTGCCCACGGTATAAGCCCCTGTGGTGGGGGCAATGCGGTGCTTATAACGGGTTTGGTAGTCGGGGCCGAACTCTGCGTAGAACCCGGGCTCTGCCGGGTGCAATATGGCTGCGGCTCTCAAGTGCTGCAGCACGCTTGCTTGGTGGGGGCGTATGGCTATAACGGAATCCCCATACACATGCAGCTCTGCAGCGTAGGTGCTCATGAGCTTATCCCCGGTTTGTAAGCGAAGTAGTGTGCCCAGCGCAAAATCCGCCGCCCGCACCGGGCGGCCGTTGGAGTAACGCGCATGTGCTTGCAACTTAAACCAGAGCATTCCCCCGTGTTCTGCCCAGGCTGAGGCCAAACCCGGTATGAGTTGCCCTGTTACGGGGTGCGCCCGCACTAAGGGAACTTCTATTCTGTCAAACAGGTTGTAATGAAAAAATTGGGGGGACGGGCTACCGAATGCCAAAAAATTAGCCGGGAACGGCCCCACGTTAGATAACCGCAGGCACCCGCCTTTTACCGCTTGCGCGGAGCCGGGTTCCTCAAAACTTTCGCCACTTGTCCATGGTATGCCTTGCGGTAACGCAGACTCGGAATATCTGCCTATTTTGATGGAGTTTTGTCGGGCCAATTGCTCATCGAAATCCGCAGGGTAAGGGGCAGGGGGCTGCGCCTGCACCGTTATCGCCATTGGCTGCGGCATGGCTGTGGGTACAGCCAGCCGTGCCAATGTATACAACAGTGCTGCAAGCAGTGTGATTGCTGCCGCTATATAAAAACACTTTTTCATCAGAAGGTGATGGTGCAACCTGCGTGTAGGGTGGTGCCGGCAGATATGAAAGAGCTGTTGGGGTCCGCATAATGCCCCTCTGTCACATATTTTTGATTGGTGAGGTTTTCAATAGCCATGTGCAGAGTGAGGTGCTCATTCACCTGATATTGAGCATATAAACGCAGGTTGTAGTAATTATCCAACTTGCTGTAGGGCGTGGTGTTATAATGGCTGCGCCCCACTGCTGCGGATACCCCTATGCCCGTTGTCAACCCCTCCACGGGGCTGGTGTGCAAATCTGCCTGCCATACCTGGCGCACGGAGGATGGAATTTGTCGGTCGTCGGATGTTTTGGGTTGCACGTAGGTCCACGATACGCTGTAACCGGTGTTCCAATGGGGCTCCAGCGTGCCTCTCAGGGCAATTTCCGTGCCGAGAATCGTCCAATGCCCCGGCATGTTGACATAACGGCTTGATTGCGTGGTGTTATCCCACACCGTGCCTATGGCGTTGCTTCTTTGCTCCCAAAAGAGGGTGAGGCTCAGCAGGTGATTATCCGTAAGGGCGTGTTCTATGCCGATGTCGGCACTGATGCTTTTTTCACAATCCAGCTGCGGGTTGCCCGTGTACTTGCCGTAGGGAGATACAAACTCACTGTTACTGCGTTGAAAGGAGGACGGTGCGCGGTACCCCGTACCCAAGGACCCGTATACGCGCGTTTTCTCCTCATTAAAACGGTAGGTGGATGCCGCTCGGATGCTCACCAAAGCATCATGAATGTTGCTGTGGTCAAGCCTGGCTGCCAAGGTGTTATCCCATTGCTCCGTTGGGGTAATGCTGTGCTCTGCCGCAAAGCCGAGCACATTCTCCAAGTTTTTGTATTGATTATCCGTTGTCCCGCCGGAGAGGCAGTCGTAATCATTGCGGTTCCAAGAGATTGCGGTGGTGGTACTCTGGTGTTTGCACCATTGGTAGTTGTTGCGCCACTCCAACTGCATGTTACGCATATCTTGCAAATAGCCGTCTGCCAGCTTGGCGTCAAAAGTGTAAAAGCCCGCCATGACATAGCTGCGCCATTGTTCGCTGATTTTTGTTTGCCATTTAGCAGTCAATAAGTTGCTGCGAAAACGGTAATTGTTGTATGTGGGCCACATGGGGTCCATGCTGTCGTAGCCGTATTCTGAGTCTTCCCTGCGGTAGGTCAAGGTTAATTGATTGTCTTTATCGGCGTGGTAATCCAAGCGCAAAGCCTCGTTCCATATCTCGGATTCAAAGGCATTACGGTGGTGGGATCTGCGGCCGTCTGCCGTTTGTACATCATTGTCCGTTCTGCTGTACCCCATGCTTAAAAACCACGCCAAGTTGTCTACTCTGCCTTGGGTAGCAACATTACCGGTATAGGCGTTGTTGCTGCCGACTTCATTAAATAGCGTCAGGCTTGGGTCTCCCTCGCCCTCCGGTGTTTCCATGAATACAACTCCACCCACGGCCCCTCCACCGAACATTGCCCCTTGGCTGCCTTTGAGTACCTCCAGATTCCCCAGTGAAAAAATATCCGTTCGCCCCAATACATTTGAGGTAATGATGGTATCCCCACCGTTAGAGCCCAGGCGCATGCCATCTATCATGGTAGTGGTGTAGCCATCTGCGCTCATGCCTCGTATTACAATTTGAGAGGTATTGCCCTTTTGGTTAGCTCCGCCCCCCGGCAGTACATACACACCGGGCAGGGTGGTGAGAGCCTCCGATACGGTGTAGATGCCCTCTTGCTTCATCTGTTGCAAATCCACCACCTCTACGGATACTCCCGTTTGGTCATACGGCACGGCAAGCCCGCCGTGGGCGGATACCGTGATGGGTGCCAGCTCCGTCTCTTGCGTATCCGCAAGTACCCCGCCTGCTGCCAAAAGCGCAGGCACAACTACGTAAGCCACTCTCTGCGTGGCTCTATATCTGTGTTTCATTGGTTCTGTGTTGTCTGTGCCCGGTGCATCGCCGAGCGGTTGAGACTTGCCCTCGGCCGGTCTTCCGACTGAGCTCGCTTAAAGCGAGCATCACGGTTGCGGCACAGCGGCAGATTCTCACTGCCTTTCCCGTCTATTTCCTGCGGCTTCCTCACCGCCTCCGAGTGCAGAATGCCCCCTCGGGGCATCCGCCCCTTATTGTATCTTCTAATTTTTTATTGGCAAGTTTTTTTCTTGACCTCGTATCCTTCCTTTTTTTCATCAACGTTAACAGCCCCATGCCGATCGACATGAGGCTGCTGTTGGAAGAAGGGGGTATTTTATGTTGCTGATTTTTTGCTAAATCCCTTTTTATCTGCCCTTCATAAATCGTAATGCGGATTATCAGTCTAATGTGGTTCCTGTTGCTGTTTCGTATCTACCTTTCCACTTTAAGGACTGTAATTCATTGGGTAATATAGAATTTGTCCCGTCTTTATATCCTATATATAATAATTTCATTGCACTGGGAACCCCTCTTCTTGCAAATTCTAATGCATTGGTCATAAATGCGGTGTTGTATTTTTCTTCATAATCCCAAAGATCTCTTTCTATGGAGCTGAATACTATGCAACGTTCAGAAAAACTACGGTTCATCATTTCCGAACTATACGGTAATCCATACTTATTAAATTCTTTACCTTCCCCTAATATGCCAATATCCCTCAAAAATATGAGTCTGAGATTTAATTCATAATGCAGATAGTCTTTTTTCCATGCTTCGTGATAATAATGGAGTGCTTCGTGAATGTTATTTTTCGCCATTTCTATATCGCCCCTCAATACGTATGCGCTGCTGACGTGCATGCATTTATTTGTTCTCCGGTCCGTTAATTCATTAATTGCTTCATCATATCTACCCAGCCGTATTAAAACACGTGAGATGCAAATTCTTGCTGCGGCTTCTTTTTTTCCTCCTCTTTTAAGTATTTCTCGATATACCATTAATGCTTTTTCCGGATAGGAAATCAACGGGCCTTCTTCACTATAATCCGGTATTTCATCCGTTTCCAAGATTAATCCTATAAAGAAAAGAGCTTCTTCATCTTCTATTGATTCAATATCCTCGATGGTTAACTTCGGTATGTTTTCTGTATTATATCTACTGTCCTTACCTAAAGCTATTGTTGCCAAAAGACAGAATAACACCAGCATTGTATTTATAAATATCCGTTTCATTTTTTTTACTTTAACGCTTTAGATTATACAACTTAAATTGCCTCATATTTCGATAGTTTTTTTAAGGGGCTTGACTTCTAATTAGTAGTGATTTTTGTTGGCGAGCATTTCAACAAGTTCAGCATAATTCAATACTCAAATTGTTGCAAAAGTTTTTCGCAATAGGGTATGGGGAGCCCTTGAGCATCTAACGGCATCGGAACCGGACTT
>JAFQEF010000121.1 GCA_017399165.1 Akkermansia sp. | reverse complement strand
GCTGTTCGCAAAATAAGCATTGCTATCTCAACGCTTACTGCCGTAATTACACCAGTAACTTATGCAAGGCTTTGCAACATTGCGCCGCAGGCGCCTAACTCTGAAAATTCGTATTTCGTATATCGTAATTCGTATTTACAACTTGCCATTTTACTAATTTTCCCATTAAAAATTGTTTCCGCGGCTTGACATAAATGACCCGCCTTGTTATAGTCATTTCACTATGAAACAACCTAATATGCCGCGAAAGCCGATAGAATTGATACCCATAAGCAACATAAAGCACAAGGGTATCATAGCCGGGGTGATAGCCTTGCTTTTGATTATATTATTGGTGCTGTATTATAATACGAGCAATGAAAAGGTGGATGGTGGTTATGTGGCTTATGTGCGCACGAACCCGATTGTAGGGGTGCCGGAGTTTCGGCAGGTCATAAAGGGGCCGGGGGGTACCGGTCTTGTCTGGCGTCAGAATAGCGTTATTATTTGTGTAACCCCCTATACTACGGAGGAGAAGTTTGACGACATCCGTGCCGCAGACCACCTTAAGATGAAGGCCGATGCGCACTTGGTGTGGCGTATAGATGCCAACAAGGTTCGGGAATTTGTGGAACAATACGGTGCTGTGACAGAGGTGGAGCCTACCCCTGAGGCCATTGCTCAAGATGCTTACGCCAGTTTTATACGCCAACCGTTTTGCTCTGCCGTGCGTACCTCTATTGCGCGTTTTCGCGGATTGGACGCCCCGGGGCATATTCCCGAGATTACGGATATGGTGGAAAAAGAGCTGCGGGCAGCGTTGAAAGATACCCCGTTTATTGTGGAGAGTGTGACGATAGGCAGCACGGTGCCGCCGGAATCCGTTACTGCCGGTATTACCAAAAAGGTGGAGGCTACCCAGGAGTACGAGCGCCAGGCCATTCAACTGGAAATTGCCAAGCGTAATGAGGAAATAGCAGATGCCGAGGGGCGTGCCAAAGCTAACCGTATGAACCAGGAAGCACAGGGTGCCTTGCTTAAAGCCAAGGCAGAGGCAGATGCCGAGCTATACCGCCGCCAGCAAGAGGCCGCAGCCGTGCTCGCTATGAAGAGGGCAGAAGCTGAGGGTATGCGCTTGGAGGCAGAGGGCCGTAAGGCTCTCAATGATGCTATTGGAGAGAATCTCATCCGCTGGCAAACCGTGCAGAATTTGGATAAAATACGTTTTCCGCATATTAATGTAGGCAGCGAGGCTATCACCCCGCTTTTAGATGCCATTAAAGCCGTACAAAATCAACAGGTAACACCTGCACCTTAAGGTGGTGGGGTTGTTGCCCCATGCGTTAATCAAAACACCCCTCGGGTATCCGCCCGAGGGGTGTTTCAACTTACTACCTTATGAAACTCAGCAGCTTCTTGTAACGGTGGGCCTCGTGCTCTCTCCTTCACGGGCGTATCACCAAGCGGCTGACATAGGTATAGACACCGCAGCGGGCAAAGTGTTCAAATAAAAATGAATAATTTGATTTTTTTTCTGCTTGCTATGGGGGGGATAAGCTGGTAAAGTAGGCGAGTAGAATTATCAACGTTATGAAATATACAGCTTTTACTCTCATGTTGGCTGCGCTGGTAGCCGCTGCTCCCGTGCAGGCTCAATCCTCTGCACGCGGTAAAAAAGATGCCGCCGCTCAAACGGAGGCCAAGACCGGTGTGCGCTTTGTGATATGCTCTGCCGCAAATATCAAGGTAAAGAGCCCGCTGTGGTACAAGGTGAGCGATGAGGAGGCGGATACGGTATCCATTTCCTCCCGCACGGCGACTCCCCGCATTAAGCCCATGGGGGGCAAGGTGGTGTTTTATGAGGATAATCCTATTCCGCCCGAGACCGATGGCAAGGACAAAGACGGCAAGGCAGAGAAGTGGAAGGAGCCCAAAGTGGTGTTTACGGTAGATACCAAGGGGGCAGCCTCCAAGGCATTCTGCATTGTTATGCCGGAGTCCGAGACCAAGGTAGAGACCATCATGCTCAGCGAGAGCGACTTCCCCAAGAAGGGTGTGCACCTCATCAACCTTTCCAAGAAGAATGTTAAGATCAGCACCTCTGCAAAGGGGGATTTCTCTGATGCCAAGGTAACGCTGCTTAAGGGCGGTAATACCAAGAGCGTGAATGACTCCAACAAGTGGAGTCTGGTGGGTGCCAACCATGGGGATCAACTGGCTTTCCAGATTACCTACGAGGGTGTTAAGGAGCAACGTGCCAAGGGTACAGGCGGCAAGACTCTTAAGGATGCCAACGGCAAGATACGCAAGGAGAAAGTGCGCACGGAGATTACGCTGCGTCGCTCCAAGTTTGTGGTGTCCGAGCGCCAGTCCCTCATCTCCATTTTGGTGGACGACCCCGCCCGCGATGGCGTGAAGCTGCTGAGCATTCAGTTGGCCGATTAAAAGGGCACATAGCCGGCATTTAACCGTTTTAACCTCAATATACTCATACAATGCCGCTGAGTAAATTGTATGTAGGCCCGCTGGCAGAGCGCATAGCGCGTATCGGCGACTTGTTTGCCATTAACGGCGAGTTTTTGTACGGCGAGGAGCTGTGCAACGGGCACATTAACACCACCTACCGCGCCTGTTACCGCACCGAGGACGGCACGGAGGAGCGCTATATTCTCCAGCGTATCAATGACTACGTGTTCAAGGACCCCGTCATGGTCATGAAAAACGTGGAAAAGGTGACGCGCCATATCAGCTGGAAGGTGATGCGCCGACGTAAAAGTGCTGCGGGGCAAACGCTTACGCTGTATCCGGCACGCGGTGGCCGTAGTTACATCAACCTGCCCGAGGAGGGCGGCATGTGGCGCTGCTATAACAACATTGAGGGTACGCATACCTACAACGTTGTGGAGAACACACGCCAGGCATACCAGGCCGGCTTTGCCTTCGGGTCCTTCCAGGAGCTTATCTCCGACATGAACCCGGAGGATTTGCGGGAGTCCATACCGGATTTCCACAACACGCCCAAACGCTACGAGGCCCTGCAGGCTGCCGTGGCAGCGGATGTGATGGACCGCGTGAAAAATTGCAAGGCGGAGCTGGATTTGCTGACCGAATGGGCCCCCATGCTCAGCCGCTTGGTGGATATGCAAAAGAACGGCGAATTGCCCACCCGCATTACGCATAATGATACCAAAATCAACAACGTGATGCTGGATGCAGATACGGATAACGCCGTTTGTGTGATTGATTTGGACACGGTGATGCCGGGGCTCTCGCTATATGATTTCGGGGATATGGTGCGCACGGCCACTTGCACGGCCTCTGAGGATGAAGAGGACCTCAGCAAGGTGGTGATGCAGATGCCGTTCTTTGAATCTTTGGCAGAGGGTTATTTGGATGCTGCTCACGAGTTTTTGACGGATAATGAGATAAGCCAGTTGGCGTTCTCCGGCTGGTTGATTACGACGGAGATTGGTATCCGTTTCCTGACGGACTATCTGGACGGCGACAAGTACTTCCGCACCGAGAAACCGGAGCATAACCTGATACGCGCCCGCAACCAATTTGCCTTGGCACGCAGCATTTACAAGGCCATGCCTGCTATGGAGAAATACATAGCACGCCTTGTGAAGGCTTACCTCAAGAAGTAACCTATTCAGCGTGATGCAACGCCTACTACTCAGCCTGCTCAGCGTAGCAATGCTCCTCCCTGCAGAGTCGGGGGCGGTGGTACCTGTGGGGCAGGCGGGTAGTGCGCATGTATCTCAACGGCCGGTGCCTTATTCTGTGAGGGAAAAGACGCGCAAGTATGTAGATATCATTGCGCTGAAAGAGGCCTTGGATGGTGCCCGTTTGCATGATGCCGGCTGTTTGCTTATTGCGACGCGCGATTGCGAGTGCATGGCTCTGGCAGATGAGGAGGATAATGTAAAGTTTATCCATATTCGCGTTAATTCTCAAGTAGATAAACCCAAGCGCCGCGCCGTACTTACCAGAATGCTCAGCACGGTGCGGGAGCAGTTGACATTAGATGAATCCCCCAAGATATGGACGTCTGATGATGCTACTGTTGCCTTACTTTGTTATGCCCCGTTAGATCAGAATGAGGGGGATGATATGCTGGGTAAGCCCCGCTGTGAGGCGCTGCAAAACTTGTTGAGGGCGTTTGATGAGTCTACGCTTGAGCTAGTTCATGCAGATGGTTTTGCCTGTGCCTTTAAAACGAAGAAAGAGGGGGTGGAAATGGAGATTGCCGTTGATGTATCCGACCCTATTGTGCGCTATATTGAGCTGCGCGGTGGTAAGTTGCGCGCTAAGGTGAATCCTATGGAGGTGATAGAAAGCGTTTTCCCGGCATTGTCTGAAAAGCCCTCCAAAGACAGCGCCTCTTTTGGTAAAGGTGCATACCGTTTGCGAACATTGGCTACTGATGGTCAATACCATTTGTGTAGAAATGTTAAGCCTAAATCCAAGTTCTTTGCGGTGGGGGATGAGGCACACTTAAAAGCAGCCGTGGAGCGTGAGGCTCATTTTAAAACGTATGGTTTTTCTGAACCTCAGTTTTCGGACGCTGTTGTCTCATGGCCTGACTCGTTGAATGCGGACGATTTGATGAAGGAAAGCGAGGCAGAGGAGGATACCCCGGCACAAGAGCCGGACACCCCTGCAAAGCGAGAGGATGAAGCCCCTGAACCCGTAAAAACGGAGCCGAAGCCGGATGCCCCCGCTGCCGAACCGGAACCAACAGCCCCCCTCTCCCCGGAGGCTGCCAGAGACGCCTACCTCAAGATGCTGCGCGAGATGTGAGTCATGATGGCAAGAAAAGCTCTGCCCGGTGTTGAATCCGCCTGTATGCTGTGCTATACTCAGTTTGCTGTATGAACGCTCTTTCCACAGAAATTTTCGGCAATGTTCCCGTTAAGCCGTCATTCATCATACCTGCTCGGGTAGACATGGCCGTATTGCAGGAGCTGGAGCGTGTTTTGGGTGGCAGAGACCGCGTGGCGTGGATGGTGGAGAGCTCTCTGCGCCCGGCGGCAGAGATCATGCAGTATCTGCAAGCTACACAATCTACAGGCTTTTTCACGGCAATAGCCGCATCCGGGGTAGAGCCCGTGGTGCAGCAAATTAATCGCATGCTGGAGTCCGGGCGTCATGTGGTTCTGTTATGTGGCAGTGATGGCACGGGGGAGACCGTGGCAGATGTACCGGCCTCATTCCTGCGCTTTGCGGATTCCACCACGCTTTCCATCGTGCCCGTGGGGGTGAGCATGTTCGGCGCAGAGCCCGTGCAAGCCATGGTGAGCACCGCACCGTATAGCCGCCTGTGGTTACATTTTATGGCTGAGGAGCCCGCGGGTAACGGCATGGCTGCGCGTGTGCAGGCCGCATGGCAAGAGGCCACGGCCTTGGCGTTGGCCGTGCACGCCCCCGTGGCAGAGGCATCTTTGCCACATGCCCTGTTGCAGAGCATTTTGCGCTACCCTCAGGCAGAGATTATAGACGGTGTGGACGACAGCCGCATGAGCTACCGGCGTGTGTTGATATATGCCCTTATCCTGAGTCGGCGTTTGCGGCACTATACCTCCGGGCGGCGTTTGGGTATCATATTACCGCCGGGTAAATTGGCCGTTATTGCCAACTTGGCGTGCATATTTGCCGGTATCTCCCCGTTCAATGTCAATTACGGTGCAAGTGCAGAGGCGTTTGCGCAGCAGCGAGAGCTCAGCGGTATAGATCGTTACATTTCTACAGAGGCCTTCATTCATAAACAAAATGATTTTGCGTGGCCGAGCCCCCGTGATATCATCTTTATTGATAAGGAGCTGTTGGAGGTAGGATCCTCGCACCTGCGCTTTTGGGAGCTGATGAGCAGCTGGCCCTCCAAGAGCTTTGTGGCATCTCGCGTGGGGCTGCCTGCTGTGGACCCTGAGTCTGAGGCCATGCTGGGGTTTGCCACCACCGGGGGAGATGCCCGCCCCATTGTTTACACCCACAAGGCTTTAATGGCTGCCGTGGTGCAAATGCAAAGCCGCTTGAACATGCAGCGCGGGGAAGCCGTGTTGTTGGCGCAGCCGCTCTCTTGTACGGAATCTGTTGTGCCGCAATTTTTGTTGCCGTTGTTGCTGGGTATGACCTTGGTGACGTATCCCTCCCCCACGGCGGGTGTGCGCCTCAATACCATGATACGCCGTTATCAGGTGGCGCATTTGACCCTGCAACCTGAACATGCCCAAGGCCTGTTGGACTGCGCGGAGCCTGCACAGTTAAGCTCCGTGCGCCGCTTTTTGCTGGTAGGGGGCAGTGTGCCGGAGTCTCTGGTGCGAGACTCACTCACGCGCTTCCGCCTTTCCCTGTGCGAGTGCCGCTACGTGCCGGAGTTTGCCGCCCCCCTCACCATGGTAACACATGCAGCCGTGCGTGCTGCGGGCTCTGCCCCTGCGGAGGCTCCCTCCCGTTTCTCCGGTAACATAGGTGCTTTGTTGCCGGGCTTTTCCGTGCGCTTTATGGATTTGGCCCAAAAGCAACTGCAAATCACCCCGGGGGCACCGGGTATTATCCGCTTGAGCGGCCCCTCTTTGGTGCGCAGTGTGTTGAGCCAGGAGGATGCCGTGGGCTCCTGCTATACCATGCCCTATTTAGGGCGTGTTAATGAAAAGGCGGAGCTTTGCATCTTGGGCGCGGTGGATGCCTTCAGCAAGGTGCGCGGCGAGCTGGTGGCCCACGCTCAGGCAGAGGCCGCGTTGTGTGCGCTGCTCAAGGTAGACCCTCAAGACCCCGTGCGCCGTATTGCCCTCATCGGTATACCGGATCCCGCCACCGCAGGCCATCAGCTGGTTATGCTTTCCACCGTGCATAAAAAGGTAATACCCAATGACACCGTGGGCTTGTACTATGGGCTCATTAACCTGAAGGTGTCTCCGCAGTGGGCCCCAAAACATATTCTGGCCGTGCCGTCCATCCCCCTGCTGCCGGATGGCTCCGTGAATTACGAGTTCTGCCGCCGTGGTATTCAAAGTGTGCTGGGGGCGCATAAATAATTAACTCCATTTTCCATTATGCCGGATTCCGCACCCATTATTCCCTTTTCTTCATCTTCTCAGCCGGGAGGCTTTGCAGATGATATATTAGGTCGTTTCAATGTGGCACCGCCCTCCCTACCCGGTGGCGAGGCGGACATATTTATACCCGCGCCGCGTGAGCTGCCCAAAGACCATTTGCTCCAGGGCTACAGATTACTCAAATGCGTGGGCTCCGGTGGCTTTGGTATCACCTATTTGGCGGCGGATGAGCTGTTGGGGCGGCGTGTTGTGATTAAGGAGCATTTTCCGCAAGCCATTTGTGAGCGCCGCAGCGGAACGCTGGCCGTGGAGCTGCAAGATGAATCTGCAGCGGACGGTTTGGAGTGGTCTCGCCGCAATTTCTTGAGAGAGGTACGCTTGCTCGCCTCTCTGGATCACCATAATATCGTTAAGATTTTCTCCTCCTTCAAAGCCTACAACACGCTTTATTATGTGACGGAGTACATCAACGGGCAAAGCCTGGGCGCTTATACCCAGCAGCATCACCATAGCGGTACCCGTATCTCGCAAGATGAGCTTTACGGCATGATGGTGCGCGTGTTGGATGCCTTGCATTACTTGCACTCCCGCCGTATTCTGCACTTGGATATCAAGCCGGACAACATTTTGCTTACCCGTAACGGGCGACCCGTGCTCATTGACTTCGGTGCAGCGCATGAGAACTTTGGTGATGCCGGCGTGGGCGTTGTAGAAACCCCCGGTTACAGCCCGCCGGAGCAAGGGATGAACGGTGGCGAGGACCTCGGCCCGTGGTCTGACATTTATGCCTTCGGCGCAACCCTGTGCTACCTGCTTACAGGCAGTGCTCCCTCACCGGGGGCTCAACGCCTGCTCTACGACAATTTTGAGCCCCTTGCCTCTCGCGCGGCTCTGACCTCCCTTTACCATGTAGACCTACTGGCCGGTATAGACCGCGCCCTCTCGCCCTCCGTTGATTCCCGCTACCGATCCGTCGATGAATGGATGGCCGATTTACGCGGATAAAACGCAAGGTTGACAATCTGCAATTTACCATTTTAAGATTTTGACAGTCGAAAGCCCGGCAATTTAAAACTTTGTCAATCACAAATACGTTCGCTCTTTCCTTTATGGTTGCATTTTAGTGTAAGTTGTGGTAGTTTAAGGCCATGACCACCACTCAGAGCTTTACAGAGAAGATGGCTGCTGTCCTCGGGTTGGATGAGCAGATGATTGTGCCCTATGGCCGCGATAAGGCCAAGGTGAGCCTGCAAGTGCTCAAGGAGCGTCCGCGCAAGGGTAAGTTGATACTGGTGAGTGCGCTGACCCCCACCCCCGCCGGCGAGGGTAAGACCACGGTTTCCATCGGCCTGGCACAGGGCATGAAAGCCATCGGTAAGAATGTGTGTTTGGCATTGCGAGAGCCCAGCATGGGCCCGGTGTTCGGCCGCAAGGGCGGTGCCACCGGTGGCGGTGCATCCTCCATCACCCCGGGAGAGAGCATTAACCTGGGCTTTACGGGCGATTTCCCCGCCATTACTGCCGCTAACAACTTGTTGGCTGCGGTGATAGACAATGCCCTCTTTTACAACAAGACTCGCCTGGACCAAAACAAGGTGACGTGGAAGCGTGTGATGGACATGAACGACCGCGCGCTGCGCAACATCGTGATTGGCCTTAACAAGAACGGTGTCACCCGTGAGGATGGTTTCAATATCACCCCGGCATCCGAGATTATGGCATGCTTCTGCCTGGCAGAGGACCGCGATGACCTGCGCCGCCGCATTGATAATATCGTGGTGGGATTCACCGCTGAGAACGAGGCTGTGTATGCCAAGGAGTTCGGCGTTACGGATTCTATGCTGGCCATTCTTAAGGAGGCCATCAACCCCAACCTGGTGCAATCTTTGGAGGGTGTGCCCGCCTTTGTGCATGGTGGCCCCTTTGCCAACATTGCTCACGGTTGCAACTCCGTCATCGCTACCAAGATGGCTCTTACCTGCGCCGATTACGCTGTAACGGAAGCCGGTTTCGCCTTCGATTTGGGTGCAGAGAAATTCTTGGATATCAAGTGCCGCCAGAGCGGGCTCTCCCCCGATGCCATTGTTATCGTGGCCACAATCCGCGCCCTTAAGATGCACGGTGGTGTAGATAAAAAGCAGCTTGACCCGCCTAATGTGGAGGCGGTAAAACGCGGCCTTGCCAACCTCCAAGCCCATATTGAAAGTGCCAAGCTCTACAAGCGCCCCGTTACCGTGGCTATCAACCTCTTTGAAGCCTTTGATACGGAGGAGGAAATTGCCGCCGTTAAGGAGCTGTGCGCCTCCATGGGCGTGGGCTGTGCCGTTGCCAATGTATTCGGCAAGGGCGGTGAGGGTGCTCAGGAGCTCGCCCGTGTTGTGACGGAGAGCATGGAGAAGGCAGATAATCCTCCCTTTGAGTGCCTCTACGGCTTGGATATTCCCGTGGTGGAGCGCATGGCTACCATTGCCCGCAACATTTATGGTGCAGACGGCGTGGTGCTCACCCCCGCTGCCAAGAAGAAGCTGGCCCTCATGGAGGCTAACGGCCTTACAGACCTGCCCGTTTGCATGGCTAAGACGCAGAACTCCCTCTCCGACAACGCCAACCTGCCCGGGCGTCCCACCGGTTTCACCATCACCGTGCGCGACTTCGAAATTGCCAACGGCGCCGGTTTCCTGGTAGCTCTTTGTGGGGATATCATGCGTATGCCCGGCCTGCCCAAGGTTCCCTCCGCCTGCGATATTAAGGTGGACTCCGACGGCAATATCACCGGTATGAAAGGCTGATTCTATATTAAGCCTGACGTTGTTTCTTTTCAGCGGGGCAGGGTGCTTATTCGGCATCTTGCCCCGCCTTTTTTGGCAAAAAAACTACGGTAAAGCTGAATTCTTTTTCATTGAAATTATAAATAAAACTTGACTATTTATGATTTTGATATTAAACTGGTGCGCGTACAAGGCACAGATCATCGGTGCTGTGCATTTCATCTATAAACTCAATTCGCATACAAAAATGAGTACTTCAGTAGAGAAAAAGAATACCCTTGGTGGTGTAGCCACGCTTCTGTTGGCCGTTGGCGTTGGTGTCAGCATGGTCAGCTGCAAAGAGGAAGCCGCTGCTCCTGCACCGGAGAAGGCTGCAGATAAACCTGCTGCTGTAGAGACAACTGCCCCTGCCCCCGCTGTAGAGGAGCCCGCTGTGGTAGAGCCCGCTCCCGCCGTTGAGGAGCCCGCTGTGGTAGAGCCCGCCCCCGCCGTTGAGGAGCCCGCCGTGGTAGAGCCCGCCCCCGCTATTGAGGAGCCTGCCGTGGTAGAGCCCGCTCCCGCCGTTGAGGAGCCTGCCGTGGTAGAGCCCGCCCCCGCCGTTGAGGAGCCCGCCGTGGTAGAGCCCGCCCCCGCCGTTGAGGAGCCCGCTGTGGTAGAGCCCGCCCCCGCTGTTGAGGAGCCCGCCGT
>JAFQEF010000013.1 GCA_017399165.1 Akkermansia sp. | reverse complement strand
GTATTATTTATCGGTTCGAGTGGTTTCGCTCGCCGTTGGCTCGCTGCACCACTCGCTAAATAAAATGACGCCCCGCAGAGCGGGGCTTACAAAATTCCGCTCGCCTGCGGCTCGCTACCCCTACAAATTACCATTTGGAGAATTTTTAGAGTCCCCAATTTACAAAGTAGAGGAATAATGGCTCGCCCTGCGGGCGAGCGGAATTTTTGAGCCCCGGTGAGGGGCGGTATATGGTAGCCCCTCGCCGGGGCTCTGATTTCGGCGGGCATTCGCCCGCAGGTTACACTCCCACAAATTGCCATTTGGCGAGTTCAGAATCGCCAATTCAAAGGTTGATATTTTGCAATTTAGAGGCGGTGTCGGAGAATTGGAGGAAGGTGTTAAGGCGTTCATTTTCGAGCAAGGAGACAAAGCGTCCCTCTGCCACCAGTTTACGCAGGCCGGCATCGGCAAAAAGCTCTAAAAAGCGGGTGGAGTGCGGGACTTTGAGTTGCGTTAAACGCTCGTTATAAAAGCGAGTGAACTCCGGCTCGGACAAGGAGCACCCATAAGCCACCAGGCAGGCCAAGTTGCTTTGCGCGGGAGACTCCAGCGGGTCTATGGACTCCAGCCAAGCTAAGGCTTTTGCATTGCGTATTATTTGTTTACCTTGGGTAAAGAGGGGCACCGTCGGCTCGGGCGCACCGTGGTAATGAGACTCGGCCAGGTCATGGTAATAGCTCACGCGAGAGATGGTGCCGTAATAAGAAACGGCAATGGTGGACACCCAGAGCATCAGAATACACATAAGCGTGGTGGTGAGCACGTTGCACACCCCGGCTTTACCGCTCTTAATCCCAAAGAGCATGGAAAACCAACTCAGACCATGAAAGAAAATTACCAGCACAAAAATAGCGGCAGTCCACGCCAGGGCCTGCACCATCCACGGTTGCGGGGTAGAGGTAATGCAGGAGAGCAAGGTAAAGCCTTTGCTTTGCACAAACATCCACACCACAATGGCACAACACACAGCCACGGCCAGCAGAATCATACGCAGCAAGCCTTTGATGGCAGAAAACACAACCACGAAAATCAACACGGCAGACAGTGCAATCAACAGAGATGTTTGGGAGTCGAATTCCATATTATTTGTTGAGGTATTGTTTGAGAATTTGCAAATTACGGCGGGCGGGCTCATGGGTGGGGTCTGCCTTGAGTGCACGCTCAAAAGCCTCATAAGCAAACTCATAATGTTGCATTTCTGCCAAGATGAGTCCTTGGCGGTACTGCACCTCGGCATTATCGGGGGCAACCTTGGCCGCAGCCAGCATTTGGGTGAGGGCATCGCTGAGGCGGTTGCAGCGAGCCAAGAAGACGGCGTAATCCATATAGGCCACCGGGCCGGCGGGGTCCAGAGCAATAGCGCGCCGGTATTGGCGGTCCGCCTCGGTGAGTTGCCCACGGGCAGAGGCCAGCACGGCCAGCTGCATGGCCCCGTTGGGTTGGTCTGCACGGTGGCGGGCGATGGATTCCTGCTCTTGCACGGCAGCGGCATAGTCAGGCATTTGCACCAAGCGGTTAATCATAGGCCAGGCAGCAGCACGGCGAACCAGTTTAACAGGATCCTTCACCAGCGGCAGGGCCTCTTCACCCAACACACGCGCTGCCGCAGCGCGCACCATGGCAGAGGGGTCCGCCGCAGCGGCACGCGCAGCTTGCAACACCGGCTCTGTGGGGGCTTGCTGCGCCATAAGCTCCAGCAAAGTGGCGCGCCAAGCCGGCACGGGCTCTGCGGCATACGCATTGAGCAAAGAATCTGCATTGCCCCGGCCCAACATAGCGGCATGCACGGCACGCGTACGCGCCCTGGTAGCGGCAATCTTTTGTTGCGGGTAGGTTTGCTGCACCAGCTCCGCCGCGCGGGCATTGTCCATATCCCGGTGGCACATGGTGCAGGCATTGGGTATGCCCAGCTCGGCACTCAACAGCGGGTCCGGGGAGTTAAAGGAGTGGTCACGGCGGGGGTCGCGTGCCATGTAGGGGCTCTCGGGCATGTGGCACTCCACACAGCGAGCCCCCATGCTGCCCTGCGGACATGGGGTGTGGGTTGCCATATCCACCACGGGGGATGCCGTACCGTTCACCAATGTGCCGTTGGCATGGCAGCGCAGGCACAGGGAATTGTCCTCCTGCGGTAATTTGAGCGCAGCGGTGTGGGGGTCGTGGCAATCCAAGCAAGTAACCCCGGCAGCCCCCATGCGGCTCAGGCGCAGTCCGGTTTCACAATAATCTTCATCCTGCTGCATGCCATTGGGGTAAAAGATGCCGTGTATGGTAGGCAGCTCCAGGCGAAAATGGTCATCAAACTTATCGCCCACGGCAAACTCTTCATCCAGCTCCTCACGGCGGGCATGGCAAGTGGCGCAATTATCATGCATTTGTTGCGCGGTAAGGGTGCGGTGCTGCGGGGCAACCAAGCAACCATCTGCCGCAGGATGCTCTGCAAGCCGGTGGCATTGTATGCAGGTTACACCCGGTTCCCTCCAGGTAGAGGCATAGGTGTCTTTAGCGGCATCATAATTTTTACGGAAATGAGAGGTATGGCACCAGGCACACTGGGAGTTCCAGTTCATGCCGCGCCCCAGCCAATGCCCCCAATCCCCGGGGTTGCGGGCAGCCAAGCCCTCCTCGCTCAGGCGGGCATCTGCCTCAAACATATCAAACCACTCGTGCTTAATGACATCCCACGCAGCGCTGGGGGTATGCCACCCGCCATCCGTGCTCTTAACCAGATATTGCACTAACGGCCGCCGCCCCAACACCCACTCTGCCGTAAAGGAGCGCTTGCTCTGCGCATCTGTCAACAGCAGCTCGCCTTGGCGATTGGCGGCAAAGGTGAGCTCTGAGCCGTGCGCTTTGAGGCGTTGGCGGTGAAAGGGCTCGGTATCCATAGCAGGGTTAAGCTCTCGCAAGGCCCATGCATGGTCACTGTTTGCCCACTCGGTAAACTCTTTTATATGGCATGACCCACAACGGGCAGATATGGGCACGGCCTGCACATTCCAGTGCCCGCTTTGCAAAACGGCTTGCGGCAGCGGTGCAGGCACACCCTCCCCCTGATTCTCACCACATGAACAGAGAATCAGCAACAACGGTAATGTACAAAACACACGCCTACGCATAACCGCAAGCATAGTACCACACTTACCCTCAAATTGCAATCACAATAGCGAAAAACGCAGAATGCTCGTAAAGTATGAGCAACGATTAAATAAAATCGCACCTCACACCGGGCTTGACAAAATAACGGATTGCGCGTAAACTCTCTGCATGTCACGCTATAACGGAGAACAGGTTTTGGTGGTACCCCGCGCTGCCTTTGAAGCTGTGGGGGCATTTAATGGTGTACGCATGAATGCGCAGGAGTATCTGAGTGCCTTTTTCGGCAATGGCGTGGCACATTACATGGACCGCGACGAGGCAGAGATGAACCCGCAGTTCAAGCAAATTATTGCCTACGCCATTTTCTGCCACAAGGGCAAAGTGTTGGCTTATGCCCGCACCTCTAAGGGGGGGGAGGCACGCCTGCACGATAAATGGTCCCTCGGCATCGGCGGGCATATCAACCCCGTGGATGGTTTGGCCGACAACATTGACACCTATCTGGCAGGTGTGGAGCGCGAGATTCGAGAGGAAATTTCCTTCTCCGGCAATGCCACACAAAAACTTTACGCCGTCATCAATGACGACACGAACGAGGTAGGCAGCGTACACTTGGGCATTGTACACCGCTTTGAGCTGGACAGCGAGGAGGTAGTGCCGCTGGAGAAAAAACTGGCCAACCTCAAGTTCTGCACGCTCGATGAGTTAGCCGGCCCGCTGTACGACAAGCTCGAAACATGGTCCGCCATTTGTGTGGACGCGCTCAAGGGCGAGTAACATGCAGCCGGGCCTCACAGCGCAACTGCATGCCCGCGCCGTCGCCATGGCGCGGGATTCTGCTGTACTGGTGGGGCTGAGCGGCGGCCGAGACTCCGTAGCCCTGCTACTGCTGCTCAAGGAAGCAGGCTGCGGCCAACTCAGTGCACTGCATGTCAACCACGGCATACGCGGGGCAGAGGCAGATGCCGATGAGCAGTTTTGCGTGCAACTTTGCCGGCGGCTGCAAATACCGCTTACCTGCAAACACGTGGATGTGCCCGCTCTGGCTAAAGATACCAAGCAATCTTTAGAAACAGCCGCCCGCAATGCCCGCCGTGAGCTCATGCTGCAAACCGCCACCCACACGGGGGCTACCTGCATTGCCTTGGCTCACCATGCGGATGACCAGGCAGAAACCGTCCTGTTCCGGCTCGGCAGGGGCTCCGCCGGCTGCCGCGGCATGTTACCCATAGATACCTTGGGGCATATCACCCTGCTGCGCCCTCTGCTGCCCCTCACCCGCGCGCAAATCACCACCTGGCTGCAGGAGCGTGGCGAGGGGTGGAGGGATGACTCCACCAACGCCGTGGCAGATGTTGCCCGAAACCGCATACGCCATGAGGTGCTACCCGCCCTGCACCGCGCCTTGGGGCGAGATGTTGTGCCCGTACTTTGCCGTAGCGCTCGCCTGCAACACGAAACAGCAGAGGCATTGGAGGCCGCCGTTGCCGCCCTGCCCATTCTGGACCCGCAGGGGCGGCTCTACCTGCCTTTTGTTCAACAACAACCGCAGGCCCTGCGCAAAGCCATTTTGCGCCACTACCTGCAAGCTCACGCCGTGCCGCAAATTGATGAAGCCATGGTACTGGCGTTGGACTCCATGATTTGCGACACCACCGCCCCCGCACGCCGTTGCCTGCCCGGTGGGCTCATGGCCGCCCGCAGACAAAAAAGGCTCTGCATTTTCACCGTATAACAAAATCAGGAGGGCATGTGTTAAAAAACATCGGAGAGATGAACCTTTTTTGATAATTAAATGGATGCATGCAAAGGGGCGACCTTTTCATGCTCGATACAATCGAGCCCTTCATGTGCCGGTAGGCACCTTTCATTACATACAGCCCCGCCGACCGGCGGGGCGAAAGACCAATAGAGCCCGGGGTAAGCCGCGCCAGCGGCGACCCGTCACGGCGTAGGCTTGCCGAAGACGGAAACCCCGGGTATTCTATCGGCAGCCTCTATTTATCCCCACAAATTGGGAATCTCTGAAAACTCGCCAAATGGCAATTTGTAGGTGTGAGCATCTCAAGCCGTCGCAGAGGCTTTGCCTACTTCGTATTTTGTATTTCACATTTCGTACTTCTAAGCCCCTTGTGGGGCGAAATAACATAGGAAGGCGGTAAAGCGTGAACGCAGTGCGCGCGCGACCCCTGCTAACCGAATAAAATAATATAGAG
>JAFQEF010000120.1 GCA_017399165.1 Akkermansia sp. | reverse complement strand
CGCTCCGGGCTTACGCCCTACGCTATACCCATCTGTCGGCCTCGTCGCTACGCTCCTCGGGCTCGGGTATGTTTGGATTCACGTGCAGGGGATTACGTCCCTGCCTATATTATTTCGCCCCACAAGGGGGCTTAGAATTTCGCCTCGCTTGCGCTCGTTATGAAGAATGCGCTGGCGCGCATAGTGAAGACCGCCTGCGGCGTAATGAAGAAGCCACCTGCGGTGGCTTATGAAGAATGCACATTACGGTGCATCATGATATGACAAGGTACAATATACCTATACCCGTATAAAACAAGACTGTAAAACATGTTTTCTCTTGTCATTATGGCATGAGCGTGATATACTCGCCCGCGGAAAAAATGGCAACTGTTTCACCATATTTGAATCCTGACTGGCCGGATGCCGTGTGGGATGTATCCGGCGCGTTCGTAAATGACCGCGAGTTGATAGCGTTTCATGATTTTTGCAAGTTGTTACTCAATTTTGAGCCGTTCAACATTGTGCACGGTGCGCCGTTATGCACATGGAACAGTGGGCGTGTGCTCAAGCATTTGATGTGCGATGCGGAGGAGATTCGCGCAGCGGGGCTGGAGTACGAGAAACGTAACATTGCCATGTACTATACCTTCACTAACCTCAATTTAAAGCAGGAGCACATGAAGGACCCGCTGGGCAATGCCATGTTGGTATTTTCTCAGAACCACAACCCCACCAAGCGCAATGCCGTTATTATGGCTAGCGATGCGCTTTATGAGCACGTGCGCAAGGAGTACCCCAGGCTGCGCACGGTTTCCAGTATCCTTAAAATTACCAATGGTGGCGGCAAGGGTAAGTTGGATGTCTATAAACGCTTGGCTGATCAATATGACGAGGTGATGGTGCACCCGGACGACGTGCTCAATTATGACCTTTTGGAGCAAATTGAGGACAAGGAACGCCATATTTTGCTGGTGAATGAGTACTGCATACGCCATTGCCCGTTGCGCCCCTATCACTACAGCTCGTTGTCTGAGATGGCTCTCAACTATTTCGGCTACGATGGCTCAGACTTTGACAAGCGCCAGAACAAGAACGGCTGCAAGGATATAGGCACCCTATTGACGCACGAGAAACACAGTGTGCTCGCCCTCACGGTGGAGGAGATTAAGCGCCTGCGCGACATGGGGTTCCGCCACTTCAAGATGCAGGGGCGCGGCCATGCCAACGGCTCATCCATTCTGTTTGATTTATTGCGTTTGGTGCTTCGTAATGACGGGGCAGATGAGAATGCCATACATGCCATCAGCCAGCGCTTCTGGGAATCCATTTTACCGCATCAACCCGCATGAGCTCCATCATAAAACCCGTTACCGTAGAGCAATTGATGTTCATGGTGGATAACCACCTGCCCAAAACCCAATGGACTTTTGGCGGGGCTTTTCGCTTTGATTCCTCCCTGAACGTTGTTATTGAAAACATGGCAAAGAGCTTTCCGCTGCGCAAGCCGTTCAGTGTGGCGGGTTGCCCGGCTTGCAAGTGGTCTTTGGATTGGTATACGGAGCGCCGCCCCATGAGCTTGGCCACGTTCGCCGCCACGTTGGAGAAATACGCCGCTCTCAATGTGGGTGTGATGCTCACCTTTGATAATCCGTTTATAACGGAGGATATGCTCAACGATACCTATTGCACGGCCTTGGTAAATGAGCTGTACCGCTGTGACCGCGTGCGCAAAAACAGCGTGTGCGTGGCCAGTGATCGCCTGGCCGCCCGCATCCGCGAGCTGTGCCCCAAAATGATGGTTTGCTGCCACCCCAACCGCCTTGTGGCAGAGCAGAACCGCCGCACCCCTGCGCTGTACAATAAACTGGCAGAGATGTATACCAACGTGTGTCTGCACCCGGTGGATGCCACGCGCCCGGCCATTTACTCCCAGCTGGAGCACCCCGAGTATTTCTCCGTGGTGGTAAATGACCCGCTGCCCCGCAACTCTGCCTTGCGCCGCGAGCACTTACGCCTGCTCTCAGAGATTCGCAAAGACCCCTACAATGCGGACCTTTGCCTGCGCCGTGCCCAAATGGTGGAGCGCGATGGCTGGCACGCTGTGGATGCCTCTGCGCTGCGCCAAAAGGCTACCTGCAACCTCACCCGCAATGAAACGGCTGCACTGTTTGCCGCCGGGTTTCGCCATTACATTGTGCAGGGTAACCAGTTCCGCAATGAAATGACGTTGCTGTGGGATATTTTCCGCTGTACGCTCGATTATGGTCCTCAACTCAGCAATAAATCTGCGCTTATTGCCAGCTCGGTGATGGCGGCTTTCGGGACACCTAAGAGTGAGTTGCCCAGTGGCCTTAAAACATTTAAATTTACAAACTACGAATAAATATGAAGAACACCCGCATTTTTTCATCCGAATCCGTTGGCGAGGGGCATCCTGACAAGGTGGCAGACCTTATCTCTGATACCGTGGTGGATGCCTGTTTGGCGCAGGACCCTGCCAGCCGTGTAGCCTGCGAAACCCTTGTAAAGGATGGCCATGTTATTTTAGCCGGTGAGATTACCACCAAGGCCGTGATTGACTACGAAAGCCTGGTGCGGGATGTTGTGCGCTCCATCGGCTATGCCACCCCGGCAGATGACGAGGTGTTTAACGCCCAAACGCTTGATGTTACCAATTACCTCTCCACCCAAAGCCCGGATATTGCCCAAGGTGTGGATGCCTGCGCAGCAGAGGGTAAAGACGGCGCAGAGCAGGGCGCAGGGGACCAAGGCATCATGTTCGGTTACGCCTCTAACGAGACCCCGGAGCTCATGCCCGCCCCCATCATGTTTGCCCACCGCATCATGATTGAGCTGGCACGCGTGCGCCACAGTGGTGAGGTTGCTTGGCTGCGCCCCGACAGCAAGAGCCAGGTGGCCGTGGAATACGGTGCCAACGGCAAGCCCACCCGTATTCTTAACGTGGTGCTCAGCACTCAGCATACCGAGGATGTCTCCATAGACACCATCCGCTCCTTCTGCGAGGCCCTTGCCCGCCGTGTGCTGCCCGCAGAGCTGATTACGGAGCAGACGGAGTTCTTCATCAACCCCACGGGGCGCTTTGTGATTGGCGGCCCGCACGGCGACTCCGGCCTCACCGGACGCAAGATTATTGTGGATACCTATGGCGGCATGGGGCGCCATGGTGGTGGCGCGTTCTCCGGCAAGGATTGCAGCAAGGTGGACCGCTCCGGCGCTTATATGTGCCGCTGGGTTGCTAAGCATATTGTGGCTGCCGGCTTGGCGGACCGCTGCGAGCTGCAGGTGGCCTACGCCATCGGTAAGGCATCCCCCGTATCCATCATGGTGGATGTTGAAACCTACGGCACCGCCCATGTGGATGAAGCCGTTATCATTGAGCGCGTGCTCAAGGCTTTCTCCTTTAAACCGGCAGATATGGAGAGCGTGCTCGGCCTGCGCCGCCCCATCTTCACCCGCTCCACCAACTACGGTCACTTCACCAAGGCAGACCTCCCCTGGGAGGTGCTCGACCCCGCCCGCATTGCCATCCTTAAGGGCGATTGCTGAAGCCTGTGCCACGCGTCTTTTTTACCCCGCAGGGTTTGCCGAGTGCATTCCCTGCGGGATTTTTACGTGTTGTTGAAGATACACGTATAATGAAAACGTAATTTAATAGAAATGTGATTTTTATTAAACTACGCTTTTTGACGTGTCTTTTTTGGTTGAGTTGAATGTAAAAATAAACATAATTGCATAAAAATGTGTATTTTCATGAAACTATATTTTCATTATAGTGTTAAACGTTGTTTAAGTGCATTAATATAAAAGGATTGTATTGCATTATGTTTGAATTTATAGTCAAAAAAGACGAGATGAACGGTGAAAATCGGCGAATCCGGGTGAGAAAATTGGGTGAATTTCAGCACGAAAATAAGCATGATTTCATGAAAACTGCGTTTTTATGAAATTATGTTTTAATTATGCTTGCTAAGTTCAAGGCTGTGGTGTATATTACTGCTCAAGATGGAAACGACAAAGCCCATATTTGATGAAATAGAGCTGTATGGCTTATTAAAACAAGTAAACCCGTGGTGGAAAAACGAGCGGGTAAGTGGAGAATTGCCGGAGCTGAAGCGCCAAGCATTTTACGATGTTTTGAAAACATTAACCCACCCGGATATACGACGCTTTGCCGTATTGAGCGGGGCCAGGCGCGTGGGTAAGACAACTGTCATGCGACAAGTGATAGCACACTTATTGGAGCAGGGTGTGCCATCTGACAACATATTATACATATCTTTCGACAACCCGGTATTTAAACTGAGCGATTTAAGAGCCGTTTTAGATGCTTACCGTAATACGCATTACAGAGGTGGCACATGTTACTATTTTCTGGACGAAATACAATATGCAGAGGATTGGTCTCTGTGGGTAAAGACCTTGTATGACCATTACCCGGAGGTGCAGTTAATGGCCACAGGCTCCGCCAGCCCGGCGATAGAACGCGGTGCCTCAGATAGTGGTGTGGGGCGTTGGCGAGTGTTCCGCATGCCAACTATGCTGTTTAGAGAGTATTGCGAGCTTCAGGGGGTGCACCCGGTGGAGGGTGAGTTACCCGGTATAGAAGCTATCCCGGAAATGTCAACTTCAGATTTCAGTAAGTTGATGACGCAATTGAGTGGACTGACTCCGCATTGGTACCATTATTTGCAGCAGGGTGGTTTTCCGGAGCTATTGAAGTTGAAAGATGAAGAAACGGTATATAGTCTTTTGAGAGAGGATGTGGTGGATAAAGTGCTCAAGCGGGACGTGCCGTCTCTGTTTGATGTACGTAATCCGGTGCAGCTCGAAAAGATCTTTTTGTATCTGTGCTTGCATTGTGGTAGCATATTTAATCTGGATACCATGAGTAGCGCGTTGGGAACCTCCAAGCCGACGCTATCCCGGTATATGAGCTACTTGCAGGATGCGAATCTTATTTATGTATCCCGAAACTTATGTGCTACGGGTAAAAAGGGGCTGAGTGCTCAGCCTAAGATATACATTGCAGATGTAGCCATGCGCAATGCAAGCTTGATGCGTTATGCACCCATGAGCAATGAAACAGATATGGGGCTGATGGCAGAATGCACTGTGTATAAACATTTTCACTCTGTTTATGCTAAATATGGGGATGTCGGCTTTATGCGCAGCGGTGCTAAGGGAAAAAATGAAATTGACATAGCTGTTGAGATGCGCAGCGGTAAGTTCATTTTTTGCGAGGTGAAGTATCGTAATGATTCTGAAATATCTGCACAGGATGCTATTATTTCTGCCTGCCGTAAAGGGCAAAATGACCTTTGTTTACTAGCCACCAAGAGCCCTCATGACTTTGGTCGAATAGAGCCTCCGGGCTCGGTACCTTTATTCCGTATACCCTCCGCTGCGCTTTGCTATTTGCTTTGAGTCTGTTGTTTCGGGAGGAGGGGGAGGATTCCCCCTCCTCTGATTATAATGAAAATATACTTTCATAAAAACGCTGTTTTCATGAAAGTATGCTTATTTTTGTGTGTTTTTCTGTATAGAAGCTTGAAGGAAGGGTGAGAGGATATAATGTGTATTGTTATAAGTGCTGGATATTCAGGGTTTAATGCGTATTGTGCAATTAAATGAAAATACGGTTTCAAGAAAATGGTATTTTCATGAAATTATGTTTTCATTATATTGAAAAATAGTAGTAATAAATTGATGGTTAGTGCAATGTGGTGGCGTGGGTAGTTTCGGGGCAATTTTGTGAACATGCAAGCGGGGATTATCAAGCATAGCGGCTTAACCAGTTGCGGTATAGCACGGGATCAATCTCGCTGGGGTTGATGATGGCTTTATCGCTGCGGAAGATGGCTGTGTGGAGCAGGGGGATACCGCAGGCAGCCAGGTGGGCATCTATAGCGGCTTTGTGGGCCAGCACACCCTGCCACGTGGGGGAGTGCACCACGCCCATGATTTGGGCACCGCCGAACTTTTCGCCCCCGCTGCGCCAGTAGCAGTGGGTCATGCAGATGTGGCGGCCGCATTCTGCGCCGGCGCGCTCCTCCATACCATGGGGTACGCTCCAATGGAAGAGCCCGGCGGCCCCGGTGCCGCTTTGTTTGTTGCTGTGCCCGGTATGGTTAAGGAACACGGCAAAGCGGCCAATCACGCGGCGGGCATCCAAACTTGAGGCAATGGCGCAAAAGTCATCGAGAGAGAGGCCGAGGCTGCGGGCGCGGTCTGCCCAGGGCTCCGGCACCAGCTCTTGCGGGGTAAGGCTTTCTTTGAGCACCAGCAGCACGCGCCAATCCTGCTCAGAGAGCACGGGGCGCACAGGGCATTGCATGCGTGGCAGCTCCGCTGTTTTGTCGCCGGGTTTCAGGTGGGCACGGCGCACATGCCCCACCCCCAGCGCAAACATGCCTACCACGGGCAGGGGTGCAAAATCCGTAGCGCCGATGTGGCGCATCAGCAGGCGGCAGTGCCCCTCTACCGTATTACTGCCGGTGGGTACTTTAAGGGTGGTCCACAGGCGGTAATCTGCCCCCGGGGCATGCGGGGTATCGCAACTGCGCAGCACAACATGACCGGTAAAGGGGTCATGCTGCCGCAGCCATTCCCAGGCGGTTTCCAGCTGAGCCTCCGGCACCTGCCATGCCACCAACGCGCCATCTGCCAAGGCTGTGGAGAGCAGGGTTTGGCGAATACGGCGCACGGCCCCGCTTGCCAACAGGGCGCGCAGGTGCTCCAGCACACATGCCTCTGTCAGCCCGCAGCGCGTGGCAATCTCCAGAAACGGGCGGCGGTAAAAGCCCTTGAGCGTGTCCTCCGCCACGGCCAGTATCCGTAAATCTGTCTCGCTGAGCATTAGCGCTTGGTTTTAGTATCAGTGGGTTATCTTCTTCTACGCTTGGGGGCAGCAGGGCGGGGCTTGCGGATGGGGCGGGCGCCTTCATCCAGCAGGGCGGTGTAGGCGTAGTCAAAGCCCTCCAGCTTGCGGCGCTCCACCTTTTGCTTGATAAAGAGCTCCACGCTCTTGGCAAAGTCAACCTCATCTGCCGTGAGCAGGGTGAAGGCATCTCCCTGGGCCTCTGCACGGCCGGTGCGGCCAATGCGGTGTACGTAGTCCTCCGGGTTTTCGGGTACGCGATAATTAATCACGTGGGTAACGCCGTTGACATCGATACCTCGGGCGGCAACATCCGTGGCAACAAGAATGCGGTATTTGTCCTCCTTAAAGCCGCGCAGGGCAGCCATGCGCTCTTTTTGGGGGATGTCTGAGTGCATCACCGTTACCTCTTTGCCCCAGCCGGCATTGCTGAGCATGTTGGATACGGCATCCGCCTCCTTCCGGGTGCGGGTAAAGACCATGAGGTTGCGGAAATCCGTGTTCTTGACCAAGGCAAGCAGCAGCTCATCTCTTTGGTCCAGGCCCACGGGGTAAAAGGCGTGGGATATGGTGGCTGCCACCTCGCTGCGGGCAATGGCTACCTCCACCGGGTCCGTAAGGCACCATTTGGCAAAGCCTTGCAGAATTTGCGGCATAGTGGCCGAGAAGAAGAGAGTTTGGCGGCCCTCCCACGGGCAAAGGTTAATGATCTTGCGCACAATGGGCAAGAAACCCATGTCCGTCATGCGGTCCACCTCATCCAGCACAAGGTGGCGGATTGTTTTAAACTTCATGTTGCCGCGGTAAAAGTGGTCCACCAAGCGGCCCGGGGTAGCAATCACCACCTCTGCGCCTTTTTGCAGCTCCTCTGTCTGCTTGCCGTAGCCAATACCACCGTAGAGCAGCGCAACTTTAATGTCTGTGTGTTTGGCGTAGGTGCGGAACGCCTCTGCCAGCTGGTCTGCCAGCTCACGGGTGGGCTCCAGCACCAGCACTTGGGGCAGGCCGTTGGCCTCTATACGGGTGAGCAGGGGCAAGGCAAAAGCGGCAGATTTGCCTGTGCCGGTTTGAGAGGCCCCGATAACGTCTTTGCCCTCCAACACCACAGGTATAGCCTGCTGTTGAATGGGGGTGGGGGTCTCATAGCCGCAATCCTTAACGGCCTCTAAGATGGGGGCTGCAAGCCCCAGTTCCTCGAATGTCATTTTATTGTATTCTGTTGTATGTGAAAATGTTAAAATGTGTTACAGATAGGGGTTGTTGAGGGTTTCCTCCCCTATGGTTGTGGTGGGGCCATGCCCGCTGTAAATGGTAGTGGTGTGTGGGCGGGGGAGCAGTTTCTCGCGTATGCCGCGCACCAGGCTGCTCATGCTGCCGCCGGGAAAATCCGTGCGCCCCACAGAGCCGCTGAAGAGGATATCCCCACAGAACAGCAGCTCTTGCTGCGGTAGCTCATAAGCCACGCCATCCGGGGAATGCCCGGGTATGTGGTGCACCTGCCAGTTGAGTCCGCCCCAATTTGCCTGAATATCCGCGGGGCCGAAAACGTTGTCCACACGGTAGGGCTCTACATCGAACCCGCCGCCCCAGCTGTGCCGTGCAAGGTCCTCCAGCGTGAGGGCGGTGCTGTATGCCATGCAGGCGTGTATACGGCAACCGTATCTAGCAGCCAACGCAGCTGCTCCCTGCACGTGGTCAAAGTGTTGGTGAGTAATGAGCAGGTCTGTCACCTTGGCGTCGGCAGGCAATTTTGCAGCTGCCCACTCGGCAAAACCCAGTGGGGCATCTACGGCAACGTAGCCCTCTGTGCCGCGCACCAAATACCCGTTGCAGGCGCAGGGCCCACCGGTATATACCAGAATCTCTATACTCATACGCGCCTCATTGTACACTACTTAGCCTTTGATGGCAAGCCGAATCCCCCGCTCAGAGAAAGATGACTATATTCCATGATCGATAATGGTCTGAAATGCTTACTATCCGTTTGTGTATTTTACATGGAAGAGAGGTTTTGTACCCACCATGTTTTTGCTACGGTAAGTTTGAAAGGGATGAAGGTGAGCTAACATGGGAACGCGAGAATGGAGGACTTTGATGAGTTTTTTTCTGGCGGTTTGTACATCAGAAATTTCAGATTTTTTAATATCTTGTTGAGAGAGTATGGGGGTATCAGACTTAGAATAGCACAGGAGCAATTTGAATGCATCTTTGTGCGGGGAATGAGCTCGACGAACACTGTAAAACTCTTTTTCATCCATATAATGTAAGGTGGCTATTCTGCGCGGGTGGGAATTGTGTGGAACGTAATCTATAGTGATATCAAAAGTGCCAGATATTTCGATATAGATATCCTGCCAACATGCTTTGGAGGGCGTGGGTAAAAGAAAATGCGGGAGTACAGCGTCTTTCAATAGAGTAAACCCATGTTGAGTGGATTCGAACAGCTCCGAAACTACTGCGATATGGGCATTATATTCTTTGCGAAAGTACGAAAGAGTATGGCTGTTGCGCCAGCGAGTTCCCATGACAAGAAGTCCGATTTCACCGCAAGGATAGTGCGCGCGGATGTGCTTGAGCATATTCTCTACAGCGCATTTACTGAAACAAAAGGCAAAATAGACAGGTGTATTATGAGGTGTGAGGCAAACGAGTTGATCTTGGATAAGGTGAGTGGATGCTACCTTATTTGAATTGATACCGCAAGTTTTAGCCAAGGCTTTGGCCAGTTGAGTGAAAGAAATGGTGTGTTCACGGAGCTCCTCCTTGTTAGCCACCACATTAATTATGCCGTTTCTGTAGAAATAACGTATGTCATCCGGGGAGAGGGTTTGTAAAATTCGGTGCGGGTCATGTGTGATACCCGGTGGGGGGAGAGAGTAAACTTTGCAAGGATGCTCCGGGTTTTCCGGGGTGTGATAAACTTGAGAAATACCCGCTTTTTTTGCTCCATCGAGCCAGAGAGGGGCGTAAAAGTTCGGGGCGACTACAGCACGCCAAAGGGAATCCGGAGTGGTGAGAGATTCGCAGAAAGTCAGTATTTTGAGTATATTTTTGTAATTGGTCATATGCAATATATTTTTATGGGTTAAAAAGAATGAGAGAAGTTTAAAGACTCAAAACCTGCGGCTTTGAGATATTGCTTAATAATGGCCACTTGAGGCTCTGATAACGCAAAATGCTGAAGATATGGGGTGAGTGTGATGCTAGCCGACTCAAAATTATCAAAAATAAATTTGAGCGAGACTTGCTGAACCTTTGCCCCATCCGAGATATCGAGCGAATTCAGGAAACGTTGATAATTGGTAGTGTTGTCTTCGTAATCCGGAGGTGGGGATGTAGAGAATGATCCATAGCTTGTTGAATAATGTATATTTGAGAGTAAAACACGGTTTAAACCATTGATATCATGGGAAGTCAGAATTTTTTCAATATTATCTCGATTGAAAACATGTAAGGAATATTGAGATTGATGAATCCAGATAGATTGGTTGAAAAGTAAGTTGCCGATGACAGATGCATATTTATCCGCCAATATCTCAGCATAGTGATTATCTTGGATATTGATGATAAGACTATGCGTTGAATGCCGGTAGATGATGATGTCTACACCATTGTTTTGTGAGGAATCCTCAGCGTGAGAGGAATAAACATGCCCATGGTGGATAATGAAACAGAAATCAGAGTTGATGTAATAATATTTAATACAGCAGTTTTCCGGCATATTTAACTGCCGGTAAAAATGGCGCAGATTAGCTTCTGCCTCTTTGATTCTTTTTTTGAAAAGAATTCTATGTGGGCCGACAAAGCATGGGAGGGCTTTACAAAAGTTATATTGTGGTGGGAAGATGAAGAATGGGGAATGCGAGTAAGGTTTGTAGTTTGTGCAAACTTCTTGAAATTGCACTTCTTCCATGGTTTCAATCAAGCAGAAGAGAAATTCAAGATTGCTTTTAAAGGGGATCTTGGTTTGCCTAAGCAGGGGATGCAATGTGCTGTTATGAAGCAAAGAACCGTCCAGCGACATATTCCGCATAATATTGCGGAGTTCGTTCATGATGCTTTTTTGAACACCATGAGGGCTGATATCATAAAGTAGAAGACTCTCGGTTAATGCCACGATGACATCGGGATAACCGATAGGGGGCTTCTTTTTGAATTTGCAATTGACTTTTTGTTTTTTTCGTTCTGCTTGAATTAAACGACACACATGCTCGAACCCTGCCAGATAGCAGAGCCTGAGTGCGAGTGTGAGTTTTTTACTAAGCGTAGAAACCATAATCCGAAACTTCCGATTGTACTTTGTATACGAAAAAAAGTACGTGTTGTAAAGAAAAATCATTCAACTGTGAGAAAAAAAAGAAAGAGCGGGTAAGTAATATATATGGAGGCGATAAATAACCACCCTCCGACAATCAATATGAGAACAAAAATCAACAAGCTCCGCATGGCGGAGGAAATAAAAGACAGGCTCGGTGACGCAATCGAGCAGGTAAAGCTGTGGTCTGTACGGCTGACGGAGAATTATAACCCACAAACGGAGCCGGCAGAAAGTGCCTGTGTATGGGCGGAGCAGGGGCGCAAGAATGCACTTAACGTGCTGCGTTTATATTATAGCGCAGGTGCCGCTGTGGTGTGTGGGGATATGCCCCGCTATGCACGTTTGCAGAAAGTGCTTGCTGAATTACACGTGCGTGCTGAACGCATAAGCAAGCAATTTGAGTTGGCTGCAATGCAGAAAGGAGATGGGGCATGAAGATAGGCGATATCATGCTCGATACCTGCTACTGGCAGCGTTTGCTGCGCTTTGGCGGTTATGCCCCCGGCGAGATAGACGGGGTACACGGTCCGTGCACTCGTGCAGCCGAGGCTCGCTGGTCAAATGACGCAGCTTGTGCAGCGCAGGAGTTTGGGCGTTTTGATACCCGGAGTGAGGCCGTGCTGGCAACGCTGCTGCCTGCTACGCAGCGCGTGGCACGGCAATGGCTACGCATGGCTGTACCGAAAGCACAAGTGGCAGGTGTGGAGGTGCGGTTGATATGTGGCACACGCAGTTATGCTGAGCAGGATGCATTGTACCGCCAACGCCCGAGAGTAACCCATGCCAAGGGCGGGCAGAGTATGCATAATTTTGGGCTTGCATTCGACTTTGGCGTGTTTTGTGGGCGAGAATATTTGGAGAAAAGCCTGTTGTATATGAGCTTAGGGCGTTTAAGCATGCAGCTGCCTCAAGTAACTTGGGGCGGTACTTGGAAAAGCTTGATAGACCCTGCCCATATTCAATTGAATTTGTACCCGAACACAGCGGCAGCGCGCCGCGTGTTTGAATCTCAATAACCCCCAATTGATAGAAAGGAGAAAACAATATGACAAACCCGATTGTAACCTGCGGTGTGATAGTGGCTAATAGCGTAGCTGTAGCATCTGCTATGTTTACGGAGGTAGCCCCGTTTTTGGAGTATATACAAAACGGAGCCTCGGTAGCAGCATTGATGGCCATTTTTTTATGGCGAGAGGTGAAGCGAGCCGAACGCTATGAACAGTTATACAACGAGGAGCACCGTAAACGCATGGAGGCAGAGCAAAAATGCAAGGATTGTCCGTATCGTCAACAGTGATGTTTGAGTGGCGATTATACGCTATCGGTGAGGAGTCTTACCGGTAGCGATTTTTTTTTGTTAACGTGGAATCTGACAAATTAGAGTAATGTTTGTTACGTCCCACAGATGCTGAATCTTAAATCAGCGGTTTCCTGAAAACTCTACATTGATGCAAGTTCGGCCGGTATGAAGTAATATCATTTTTTTGTCTTTAAGCTTCTATCTGTGTACAATTTTCCTATTGTTATCCCATAGCTCTGTCCCTCAGACTG
>JAFQEF010000119.1 GCA_017399165.1 Akkermansia sp. | reverse complement strand
CTGGGCAAAGTCCACGCATACAACCGGTGAGCCATCCAAGGAATAGGCAAAGAGCAGGATCTCAAAGTCGGGGCTTGCAATGTACTTTTGGGCGCCGGCTTTTGCAATCGGCACGCTTGAGTATGTTTCAAGGTCAATGCTCAAGTGGTGCATATCTTACCCCCCCCCGGTTACATCGGCTGTCCGGTAATGGGGTTGATCCTTACGCCGCCCTGCTGGGGAGCTGCGGGCTGTGCGTACTGCTGGGGTGCCGCCTGGGGATAAGCGGGAGCAACAGGTGCCTGGTAAGCAGGTGCAGCGGGTGCCGCATAATTGGGCTGTGCACCATAAGCAGGAGCCGCCGCAGGCATTGTGTTAAAGTCTGCAAAATCGCTGGCAGCGGATGCACCACCGGAAAGGGGCTCACCATCCCTGGTTTTCATAACATTACCAAGGCCACAGCCAACGCCCTTGCTGCCTGCCGTATCGTAGGCAAAAAAGTTAAGGGTTACACGGGCATACATACCGCTGTAAATATCGTTGGGGGCAAGCTCACAGTTGACATTATCAATGCCAACCACCTGGGGCTTGTTTTTGGTGGATGCGGTAATTACCCAGCAGCCTTTGCACTCCTCACCGAAAGGCAAGCCGGAGGGGCGTAAACCATCGCCATCGTGCACAATAACCTTGGGCTGGGGATGTGCGCCGCCCCACTTTTTGCTTACGCCCTCCTCATACGCAGCACGGATGGAGTTGTCAATATCCATCTTGGTGGCGTTATCGCTCTTGGGAATAAGCAGCGTTACGCTGTATTTAGGCTCACCGCCCTGCTGTGCGGCTCTGGGTGTGATGAGGTTGACATAGGAAAGGCGTACCTCACCGGTTAATACTTTGGTTGCAATGTTTTGATACATACTCTTGATCTCCTTTGATATAAATTTCATTCAGTACATTAGGTGTTTTGGGTTTCCATAAATTGCTTAATGCCGGTGTGCACCAGGCCGAGGTATTCAACAACCTGCTTGGCGGTTTCATACGGTACCTCTTTGGTGGGATCCGCATACTCATTTACAACATCGGCAATAGCGGCGTGCAGCTCTTTGGCTGCTTTCATAATGTGCAGGCCAACCTTACGCTCCTCCGGCATATTGCTCTCAAGCATAAGCTCAAGCAACATATCACAGGCGGCGCTTTCAGCCTCGGCCCTTTTGTGGGCCTCACTCATACGGGGGGGGGATGTTCTCATTGAAACGCATAATTTTATGCCTCCTTGGTTTTATAGGTTTTTATAAAGGTTGTTATATCCGGCATCAATAACCGTTTGGAGCCTGCCCTTATCGAGGCGGGGCTCTCGTACCAATGCCTTTAACTGCCGGAAAGTGTCAAGGGCATCGTTGCAAAGGGTGAGGTAAGCATCCGATATGCTTTCAGCCTCTTGCTGTGCCTCCTCGGAGTATTTTGCCTCCTCCACAAGTTCCTTTATATATTCGGTAACAAAGCGGGCGGCATCATCACCGAGCTTTTCACGGATAAGGCGCTCAATAAAAACATCCTTTTCCGTGAGCACTACCTCCATAGTGCCATCAAGCAAGTAAACGGTTTCAGCCATTGTTTGCCACCTCCGCAAAATCGGCGGCGGCAGGGCTGTAAGGCTCTCGTTTGTCGGTCATAGGTGCAAGGGTGGGCTTGCCCAAAGGCTTAACCACATAGGCACCCAATTTGGCGGTAAATTCAGCCTTGCCCATAAGTTTCTCAAGCTCGGTAAGGGTTTTGGGCTTACGCTCATAAACAAGGGCCTCATCGTACCCGGCAGCGATAACAGCCGCAACGGCTGCATCCGTGTCCGTAAATGTACGGTTGCTCCTGCCCGCTACCGCTTTCCATCCGGGGATGGTACCGCCGTTAAGCAGAGCGTTAAGTGCGTACTCCTCAAGGTCCTTATACCAGGCCACGAGCTCCTTACCCCTTACAAGCAGATCACCGATCTCCTCATCCGTAAGCACGCCCTGGCCAAAGAGGGGCGGCTTTTCACCGTTCTGCGGTACGCAGTCCTTAAACTCCTCAAGGGCTGTGTTAATGGCAGCACGGGCTTTGCATTGTGCCTTGCCTCTGCAAAAACGGCAATGCTCACCGGGGCAAAATTCACCGAGCCCCATATATGCCTTGGCGGCAGCAGGCTTGATGCTTTCACCCCACGCACGCAGCTCCTCAACGGTGACGGTTTCGGTGCTGGGCTCATCCTGGATGCGGGGCTGGTCAATGGTCATACACACATTTTTAATGGTGTTGCCGTAAATAGGTGCGTAGCGTTTCAAAGCACCGAGGGCGTAAAGCCTCATTTGTGCGTTGCCCTCTGCCGATACAGGCACGCCTTTGCCGTGCTTATAGTCGGTAATGTTGAGGGTATCGCCGCCGATCATAATGCAATCGCAGGTACCAAAGCCCTCCGGTACATATTCGGCAAAATCAACCTGCACCTCAACGGCAACGCTGGGCGTGCTGTCATAGGTCATAGCCTTTTCGGTAAGGTGCTCAACATACAGATCCGATGTTTTATCCATTTCATCGGTGTACAGCGGATCCTTTTTGAGTTTGTTAATGCGGGTGCTATACATACGGGGTGTAAGCTGTGTGGTAAATTTCTTAATTACCTTGAGCTCACAAATAGCGTGGGCAAGTCGGCCCTCCTCTGCGTATTCCGAGGTTTTTTCCGGGAATTGCTCCTCAAATCGAGGGGCGGCTGTGCAATGCAGCCAGCGTGAGGCAGAGGATGCAGACAGCAGAGCGTGTTTTTCCGGTGTCGGCATAATCTTACCCCCCCCCTTAAATCTGTGCGCCGAGGGCTCTCAAATCGTTTGCAAAGTTGCCGTACTGTGCGGGATCCAATGCGGTAAGAGCCTCAACCCCGTACTTGGCAAGCAGGCCACAAAGTGCATCCATCTTGCCGGCATCTACAAGTGCCGTGCCGGCTCTTGCAATCATTTCCAGGGTGTAGGTAGGTGCTCCGGTGGGTACTGCGGGTGCAACGGGAGCCTGGGCAACAGGTGCCTGTGCTACCGGTGCCACGGCAGGTGCCGCCTGCTGTACCACAGCGGGTGCAACGGGAACATTAGCCACAGGTGCCACGGTCTGGGCAGGTGTCGCACTCAAAGGTGCACCAGTTGCCTGCATAGGGTTTACGGGTGCCTGTGCCTGCTGTGCGGCATCCTTTGCCTCGGTCTGCTTTTCGGCCTTTGCGGGCTTTTCAGCGGGTACGGTGTTGCCGTTAGCAAGTGCCACGGCAAGGTTGTTGATGGCTGCCGCCAGATCCGGGGCGGCAATGGTGATCTTCATTTCTAACATTTTCGTTAGCCTCCTTGGTTATATTGTTTTTTATTGTTTGACAATCGCATTTTT
>JAFQEF010000118.1 GCA_017399165.1 Akkermansia sp. | reverse complement strand
GGTGGTACACCGGAGGGCGGTGTTGTAAATGAATAATGCAGACTATTGGGCACGCCGTTTTAAGATAATGGAGGATGCCCTCAAAGATCAATCATACGAATATGTGTTAAACCTTGAAAAACAGTTTGATGCAGCCATCCGTGAGATTGATACGCAAATGCGGGCTTGGTACCAGCGTTTTGCGGTAAATAACAACATTACCCTTGCAGATGCACAAAAGATGCTTACCACCGGTGAGCTTAAAGAGTTTTTGTGGACCGTGCAGGAGTACATCGAAAAGGGCCGGGAAATGAGCCTCAGCGGTGCGTGGATCAAAGAGCTTGAGAACGCATCAGCCAGGGTGCATATTTCCCGCTTAGATGCCCTTAAATTCCAACTAAGGCAACAGGCTGAGGCATTGGCACAGGCAAGAGTAAAAGCCACCACCGATGCCTCACGCCTTGCCTATACACAAAGC
The DNA here is from genome assembly GCA_017399165.1 of Akkermansia sp. Classification (GTDB taxonomy): domain Bacteria; phylum Verrucomicrobiota; class Verrucomicrobiia; order Verrucomicrobiales; family Akkermansiaceae; genus Akkermansia. The sequence goes on along the minus strand of JAFQEF010000118.1, from coordinate 6,069 downwards.
TACTACCACACCGCTTTTGAGGTACAGCGTGGGCTTGGCGTGGGATGGACTATGCAGGCTCTTAATGAGGATGCAATAAAAAAGGTGCTTTCCCGCCCCTGGACCGTTGACAACCAGACATTTACGGCACGCTGTTGGACCGATAAGGCAAAGCTGGTGGAAACCGTCAACCAAGAAATTACACAAATGATGGCACGAGGTGCCGCCCCGGATAAAGCCATTGAGGCCATTGCCAAGCGGTTTAATACCAGCAAGACCAATGCCGGGCGTGTGGTTATGACGGAAAGCGCCTATTTTTCAAGTGCGGCCCAAAAAGATTGCTTTAACGAGCTTGATGTTGAGCGTTACCGGGTAATTGGTACGCTTGACACCCACACCTGCGATATTTGCGGGGATCTTGACGGGCGTGTGTACAAAATGAGTGAGTATGTGGTGGGATCCACAGCCCCGCCTTTTCACCCTTGGTGCCGTTGCTGCACCGCCCCCTATTTTGAGGATATGGAGGGCATCGGTGAGAGGTACGCCCGTGATGCCGAAACTGGGCAGCGTTATAAGCTCCCCAAAGATACCACATACAAGCAATGGAAACAGATGCAGGATGCCGCACACGGCTCCGGCTTTGTTGACAAAAAGCGTAAAATGGGGTATAATACAAGCACCGACACAAAACAATTTGAGGCCTACAAGGCACGCCTGGGCGATGAGGCACCCAAGAGCTTTGCCGATTTTCAAAAGCTCAAATACGATAACCCCACCGCATACAATGACCTTGCCGGGTATTATCGTTATAAGGGAAACAACCCGGACAGCAACAGAGGCCTTTACAACGCCAACAATGCAGCTAAGGCAATGCGTGCCGCCGGTACGCTTAAAACCAAGGGCACCATTACGGTTGCCCCCAAAGGCCGCAGTATTGTTGACATTAACACACACGCCGCAAAGCGTATGGCTGAGCGTGGCATAACGCAGGAAATGGCACAGCAGATTATTGACAATGCCGATTTTGCTATTAAGCAACGCCGAGGATCCCAATACGCTTATTATACCAAAGATGGCTTTGCCGTGCTTGATAACAACGGCGTGCTCGGTACAACCGGCCCACTTGATGAGGGCGGTAAAACATTATACGATGAGGTGATGAAAAATGCCAAAGACAGTAAGCAATAAGATATTTTGCCCCCTGCTTAACAAGGAAATTGAGGAGGGGTACTGCTGGGAGCTCTGCAACATCGCCACAAATGATGTTTTGCTTGAGGGCGATACCGTAACAGATTGGGATGCAGCCCAAAAGACCTGCGACAAATGCGGCAGGTTTAATGAGGAGGAATAAAAGCCCTCCCACAATTTCATAGGTTGATTAAAGCATCGTGCTATTGCGGCACGGTGCTTTTTTCATACAAAAATACCGCCGGCCCAGCGGATAACAAAACGGGTGTTGCAATACCGGGACTTGCCGGACAAACAAGGACAGCAACCAAAACCAAAGACCATAAGGAGGTAAACAAAATGTTGGATTGGTTAAAACCCATTTTGGGGGATGCCTACACGGAGGAGATCGACAGCAAGATTGCTGCCGAGATCGGCAAGGGCTTTGTTGCCCGTGCAGATTTCAACGAGGTAAGCACCGCCAAAAAGAAACTGGAGCAGGATGTGGCCACCCGTGATCAGCAGCTGGAGGACCTTAAAAAGTCAACCGGTGATATTGATGCCCTCAAGCAGCAGATTACCACGCTCCAAACACAAAACGCAGATGCTAAGACCGCTTACGAGGCAGAGCTTGCCAAGGTTAAGCTCGATGCCGCCGTTGAGGCAGCCCTTACCGCTGCCGGTGCTAAAAACAACACCGCTGTTAAGGCTCTGCTTGCAGATTTCCTCAAGGATGCCAAAATTGCCGAGGATGGTACCGTCAAGGGCTTGGATGGCGAACTTGCCACAATGGCAAAAGCTGAGGCTACTGCTTTCTTATTCAATACCGGTAACGGCGGGGCTCAGTTTAGAGGTATGGCTCCTGGAAACCCCGGCGGCAAGACACCGCCCCCGGAGGGCAAAAAGCCATCCGAAATGAGTTATGATGAGCTTTGTGCCTATATGGAGGCTAACCCCGGCGTAAAACTCGATTAACCCCAAAACATTATAAAATCTAAAAAGGAAAGGTGAACATAATGCCTAACACTAAGTTTGATGCCAAGAGCTTTAATGCTGAGGCGTTTAAGTACAAGGTTGGTACCGTTCCCAACTTGAAAATGAACGAGCTGAAAAAGTCCTCTGCCCTCGTGGGCAACCCGGACATCAAGGATGTTTTCTCCAGCCAGAACGGCACGGGCTATGCCCGCATTGCTATGCGTGGCTTGGCAGATGGCGATGCTGTCAACTATGACGGCCAGACCGACATCACCGCTACCAGCACCAAGACCTTTGAGCAGGGTGTTGTTGTGGTAGGCCGTGCTAAGGGCTGGGTTGAGCGTGATTTTTCCTATGACATCACCGGCAAGGTTGATTTTATGGACAATATCGCAAAGCAGATCGCTGAGTATAAGGATGGCCTCGACCAGGGCACTATCCTTGCGATCCTCAAGGGTATTTTTGCAATGACCGGCGGCAAAAACGCTGAGTTTGTTGCAAAGCACACCACTACTGTTGACGGTGATATGACCGCAACAACCCTCAACTCCGCTACCAACAAGGCCTGCGGTGCTAACAAAAAGGCTTTCGCCCTCGTGTTTATGCACAGCGATGTAAGCACCGGCCTGGAAAACCTCAACCTCATTGAGCGCCTCAAGTACACCGATGCACAGGGCATCACCAGATCCCTTGACCTCGGTACCTGGAATGGCAAGCTCGTGGTTGTGGATGATGATATGCCCGCTGAGGAGGGTTATTTCCCTGCAACTGCAAGCGATCCCGGCGCCCTCAAGGTTGTTGCAAACTCTGCAACTCCTACGGATGGCGAGATCAAGGCGAGTGCCGTAACTCCTTACTTTGGCAACGGTGCGGTTGCTGCTGATACCTATGTGGTACCCGGCACCCGTTACACCACTTACGCTCTTGGTAAGGGCTCCATTTCTTATGAGGACATCGGCGTTAAGGTGCCTTATGAAATGGACCGTGATCCCAAGGTAAACGGCGGTGAGGACACCCTTTACATCCGTCAGCGTAAGTGCTTTGCACCTTTTGGCATTTCCTATGAAAAGGTAAGCCAGGCATCCCTCTCTCCCACGGATGCAGAACTTGCCAACGGTGCAAACTGGAGCGTGGTACACACCGGCGAAAGTGCGGAAAAGGATCGTACCTACATCAACCACAAGGCTATTGCCATTGTGAGAATTTTCTCCAGAGGCTAAGTAATAGGAGGTGCAGCAAATGGCTCTGTATGAGGATGTTGTGGCAAGGCTTGCAAGCCTTGGCTTTACAGTAACCGCAACCGACACACCGGATGCTGCCGTTACTTATTCCATTAACCGTGCTGAGGCTTTTATCAAGTCGCAGATCAACCGCACGGAAATACCGGAGGGGCTGTATTACACCCACATTGATATGGCGGTGGGCTTATTCCTTAAAGACAAAAAGGCGTGTGGCCAACTCGGTGCCGCCTTTGACTTTACGGCGCCTGCTAAGAGTATCAGCGAGGGTGATGTTTCCGTAACCTTTGCGGGAGCAGCGGATGGCAGCCTTACCCCGGAAGCAAGGTTTGATAAAATGGTGGATGCCTTTATCAACCCGCCGCAAAGCGTATTTGCCGCTTTTAGGAGGCTTAAATGGTAAGGGGTGTAAACCTTGCCGCCGCTGTAAAAAGCCTCTGGGAGGGCAAATGTACGGTTACTGTGCGTGAAAACAAGACCAACGAGGCCAACGGGCGCACAGAGGCAAAGGAGGTTGACCTTTGCACCAACGAGCCCTGCCGTATTTCTTTTGATACGGTCCAGGTAACGGAGCCCTCCAACGGCGCCGCCCAAACAAAGCAAACCGTTACGCTGTTTATTGATCCCGCTGTTTCCCTCCCGGCAGGATCTAAAATCACCGTAACACAAAAGGGCACCACAGGGGTGTACGAGCAAAGCGGCGTGCCTGCCGTGTATTCTACGCACAAAGAGGTACCGCTTGAGCTCTTTAAGGGGTGGGCGTAATGGCAAAATGGGGCAACGCTGATTTTGAACAGCTCAAGCAATTACAGGATCGCCTCCAAAAGCTGGAGCAAATTGATCTTGATAAATTTTGCAGGGATGTATCAAAAGAGCTTGCAGCCCGTTTGCTTGCCCTCGTTATACCCCGCACCCCTGTTGGTGATTACCCAAACGAAACAGGCAAAAAGGGTGGCACGCTGAGGCGTGGATGGACCGGCGGCAAAAACGCCGGAGCCAAGAGCTATGCGGAAAGCCTGCCGATCTCAAAAGCCGGCAACACATACACCATTGAGGTTATAAACCCCGTGGAGTATGCAAGCTATGTGGAATTTGGGCACAGGCAGACACCGGGGCGGTTTGTACCCGCCATTGGCAAACGCCTTACAGCATCGTGGGTTGATGGGCAGTATTTCCTCACCTTATCGGAGGAGGATCTGCAACGGATGGCTCCGGCAGTAATACAGCGGAAACTTGATCAATTACTCCGGGAGGTATTTAATGGCTGAGTTAAGTTACAACGGCATTTTTGACGGTGTTACACTTGCCTTGCACCGTGCGTTTCCAACGGTGCAGATACACGGCAGGACCGTTAAGCAAGACCTGCACCCCGGTGATTTCAATGTGCTGCCGATTACCCCGCAACACAGCGGGCAAATGGGCATCCGTGCAAGCCGCAGTATTACCTTTGATGTGATTTACTACCCCACCGAAAACGGCGGGCGTGAGGAGTGCCTGGATAAGGCAAACCTCTTGCCGCAGGTGCTTGGCACTATAACCACCCCGCTGGGTGATAAGGTGCACGGCACGGGGTTTGACACTAACATTGAGGATGGTGTGCTGCATTGTATTGTGCGGTACCCCCACTTTGTCTATACACCGGCAGACGGGGATGCAATGGAAACAATAAAAATGAAATAGGAGGCTTAACGCTATGGCAACAAAAGCCAATGCTGAGGTTGCGGCTCCTGTGTACAACAAGGCACAGCTGCTTGCCTCAAAGAAATATGCCAACAGGCAGGATATTCTCAACGCCCTGCTTGATGATGGCAAGACCTACACCACCGCACAGGTGGATGCGTTGATCGAAAAATATATGAAAGGACAGGTAAAATAATATGGCACACGGTGGCGGCACTTGGCTTACCCAAAACAAGGTAATGCCGGGTACTTATATCAATTTTTCCAGTTTGGCCAAGGCTACTGCGGCTCTTTCCGACAGAGGCATTGCGGCAGCCCCCTTTGTGCTGAATTGGGGCCCGGAGGGTACCGTTTTTGAGGTTACTTCCGGCGATTTCCAGAAAAACAGCAAGATCATTTTCGGCTATGGCTACGATGCCCCGGAAATGCTTGCTTTGCGTGAGATTTTCTGCCACGCAACCAAAGTGTACTGTTACCGCTTGGGCAGCGGCGGCACAAAGGCCTCTAACACCTATGGCACCGCAAAGCACCCCGGTACTCGTGGTAATGACATCAGCATTGTTGTTACCAAGAATGTTGACGAGCCCACAGCTTTTGATGTTAGCACCTATGTGGGCGGCGTATTCTTTGAAACCCAGACCGTTGCAGGTGCATCCAACCTTGTTGACAACGCTTTTGTTGTGTTCAAAAAGGATGCAACCCTTGCGGAAACTGCGGGCAAGAATATGACCGGCGGCACACACTGTGCAAGCATCACCGGCGAACATCACCAGGCTTTCCTTGATGCCATTGAAAGCTACGCATACAACGCCCTTTGCTGCCCTGCTGAGGATGAAACCACGGTAACGCTTTACGCCAAGTTTAATGAGCGTGTGCGTGATACCCTCGGCTCCAAGGCTCAGCTTGTGGCTTGGCAGCCTAAGGCTGACTATGAGGGCGTTATCGGTGTATGGAATGAGGCAAGCCACGGATCCATTACCTCTGTGGATAAGCACGCCCTTGTTTATTGGGTGGCTGGTGCACAGGCGGG
>JAFQEF010000117.1 GCA_017399165.1 Akkermansia sp. | reverse complement strand
TCTGTCGGCCTACGCTGCGTCGCTTCGCTCCGTCGCTCCGGGCTCGGGGTTATTATTTCCACGTGCAGGGGCTTACGCCCCTGCCTATTGGCTGCCGCCCTTACGGGCTCTATTATTCGCCTCGCTCGCACGAGGATTTCTCATGTTCGCCCGCAAGGGCGGAACTATCATGCCCCGCTATCACGTAAAACTATCATGCGAGCAACGCGAGCTATCATGCAAGGAGCGCAGCAACGCGCAAAAGAATGCCCCATTGGGGCTCCCCTCCTCAACGCCGTCAGGCGTTCTTCATTGCGGGCACAGCCCGCTCTTCATAAGCCACCGCAAGGTGGCTTCTTCACTACGGCGCAGCCGTTCTTCACTGCGGGCGAATGCCCGCAATCTCTCCCATCCTCAACGCCGTCAGGCGTGCTCACTATAATCCACGCGCGAGAGGTAGAGCCCGCAGGCGGGGGCGCAATGGCGGGTTTTCTCGCCCGTGGGGGAATCAAGCATTTGTTGCAGCTCCGGCAGGGACATTTTGTCGGCAGCCACTTTTTGCGCCGTACCCACCAGCAGGCGCACCATGCGGTACATGAAGCCATTGCCGTGAAAACGCAGGCGCAACAAGGCATCCCCCTGCTCTACAGATACGGTTGCACTGTATATGGTGCGCACAAAATAATCTGCGGGTGGGTCTGCGGGTTCATTACCGCGCTTAGCGGCAAAGCGGCGGAAATCGTGTTCCCCCTCGTATACCTTAAGGGCAGCAGCAAGGGCGGCGGCATCCACCCCGTAGGGGCAATGCCACATGCGGTTGTGGTCAAAAGGGCTCAAGACGGGCGCGGTGCAAATGAGGTACTCATACACCTTGCCCACGGCACTGAAACGCGCATGAAATCCGGGCTCTGCCACACAGGCAGCCATTATACGTATGCTTGCCGGCAAATGGGCATTGAGGGCAGCCACCCAGTTTTGCGGGGTCATTCGGCAATCCGCCGGCACATCCACATGAAAATGCTGCGCGTGGGCATGCACCCCGGCATCCGTACGGCCGGAGGCGGCAATGCGCACCCCCTCTTTCAATATAGCAGCAAATGCTGCTTCTATGGTATCCTGTATAGTGCCACCACCGGCTTGGCTTTGCCAGCCGGACCAATGCGAACCATCGTACGCGCAAGTGAAATGGATTCTTGCCATAGCCTCTTAAAAAGGGAGCCGCAAGCACCTGTTGCGGTGTTGCGGCTCTCAAATTGTTTCAGCGAGATGCCGAGGGGGCGAATCAGATGTCCAAGTCGCCGATGTCGAGGTCTACATCGTCACCGGACTCTTCTTCAGCAGGCTCCTCGTCGGTGGTTTCCTCCTCTACGGCAGGCTCCTCATCGGTGGTTTCCTCCTCTACGGCAGGCTCCTCATCGGTGGTTTCCTCCTCTACGGCAGGCTCCTCATCGGTGGTTTCCTCCTCTACAGCAGGCTCCTCATCGGTGGTTTCCTCCTCTACAGCAGGTTCCTCATCGGTGGTTTCCTCTTCTACAGCGGGCTCTTCGGCATCAACGTCAACGTCAACATCAACGTCCAAATCAACATCGCCGGAGTCCTCGGAGTCATCAGTGGTGGGTTCCTCCTCAGAGTCATCAACAGCCGGCTCCTCAGCATCGCCTTCATCCGTGGTGTCGGTATCGGCGGGCTCGTCAGCACCTTCCTCGGCAGCATCGCCCTCTGCGGGGGCGGCAGCAGCCTCACCCTCTGCGGGAGCTACATACTCGGGGGTAGCAATAACATCTGCCTCACCGTCGAACTTCCAAATGGAGGTCTCGGGGTCCTCACGGAAATCGAGAGCATCTTTGAGCTTGGTGCTGCCAAAGCACGGGGCAAAGCCATTCACACCGTTGTTGGCATCCTTATCAAAGCTTACATTCTTCTTCATGTATTTGGCGATGTAAGCCTCGCCCTTCTTGAGCTCTGCGGCGGCCTCGGCGCGCTTGGTAGCACCGGCAGCACCCACGGCACGCTTAAGGCGCTCCGTGTCAATTTCACCATCGGAAGTAAGAGAGGGATAACTGGAATATATGCGTGCCAACTGCTCAGAGAGTTTATCAAGGGCATCCTGCAGGGCCTTGCCCTCATCTAATGAGCTGGAGTGAAGTGCAGAGCCACCAAGACCGGCGGGGCGGCCCATAGCAGCAACCAGACGCTTCATCAGAGCCTCTGCACGGGGGGCAGCGGCCTCTGCGGTGTCAAAATCCGTTACGTTCTGCAGCAAGGTGGTAAGCTCTGTTGCAAGCTGAGTGCAAGACAGCTCTTCTTTCTGGCAGGAGGTCAATGCAACCGCTGCCACAAGAGCACTTGTCGGAATGAGGAGAAACTGTTTCATGGAGGAAATAAGATATACTACATTTCAAAATTAGCAGGAATTATCCCGCATGTCAAGGTAAAGTGTGCTGTTTGGTAAAAAAAATGAGCATTGAGCGATAATATCAAGCCAAAAGGCAAGCAATTTTACGGTTTCCCCCTTTTGATGGGGAGAGTTTGCGCTTTTACTCATATGAAGGAGGCGGCTTATCAGGAGGGGTTGGGCAGAATATCCTCATACACCCCCATAGTAGAGTTTTCGATGGGGGTGGCATTAACCCACCGCTTGTATAAGTCCACAGGGCCGGCACCGCCAATAATGGCATAGGCATAGCCCAAGTGGTGCATTTGCTCCAGCCCGGTAATCATGAGGGCTTTGCCGATACCCAGGCCACGTGCCGCCTCGCTCACGCCCATGGGGCCGATAAACCCACGAGCGGTGGCATCTATACACACAAAGCCGAGGATGGCAGAATCTTTGGTGGCAATAAAGCAGCCGGAGGGCTGGTGCGCCATGGCCACACGGCTCTCACACACCCAACGGGGGCTGAAGTGTTTGCCGATCCAATCCTCCAGAATATGTGCCTCAAACGGGTTACAACGGCGAATCCGAACGCCCTTCTCTGCCAAAGCAGCGCGCAGCGGTGCACCGTCCGGCAGCTCGAAGAGCCTTACAATCATGTCTTGCATAAGATATTGTGCTAAAAAAACGGGCGGAGGCTCAGTTACCTGCACCTCCGCCCATGAGTTTAAAGGAAATTACTTCTTCTTGGCCTTAAGGTTCTGGAAGAGCTTGGCAGCCTTGCCGATGGGGGTATTATCCCCGGCCTCTACACCATACACATTGATGAGCATGTAGGCAAGGGATACGGCATCCTGGAAGTTCTGAGAAGCCTTCTTGAACTTCTGCGGGGTGGGGTGGCCCATATCCTTAGCCTCATTCTGCACACCGGGCATAGACCACAGCAGGAGCTGGGCGCGCTTCATAGCCTCCACCGGGAGCTCCATCTGCGCACCGTGAGAGCTGATGCCTGCGGTACAATAGGCATCAATAGCCTTGCTGGCATTCAGCTTGTGCTCCTCTGCAATGGCGTTGGAAGCAATTTGGTCTGCCGGGATGGTGGACTGGTATGCTGCGCCCAAGGCGAAGTGCAACCAGCCATACTGAGAGGGGGTAACGGACTTGCCTTGCTTGGAGACAATGGTCTTGACATTCTCCTCAATCTTGGCGGGGTCTATGCCACCCTCTTTGGTAGCAGCGTACAGCAACTTAACGGCGTTGGCAGATACTTTATCCTGCACGGTCAGAATCTTTTCAACGTCTTGCGGGAACTCTGCAACCACATGAGCGGCACCGGCAAAGTCCAACTGGCGCACGGCGCACTCAAGCTCTGCACGGTAGGCACGCAGGAACGGGCCCTCCGGCACGCCGCGCCAGTTTTCCAGCTGCTTGCGCACTTTATGCAGGGCTGCACGGGCAGGCTCAAAGTCCTCTGCAGCATACAGGCGCATGGCCTCTACCAAAGCGGGGGGAGTCAACACATAAAAGGTTGAGAATGTTTTCTCAATGTTCAACTCGGGGGTTGTATCAGCATCCTTTTGGTAGGTAACTACACCGGGCTTAGTAGAAGAAAGGATGGGAAAGTTGGCCATTTTGGAGGCCTTGCCACCTTCCTTTGCCTTTCTTACAACACGAGCTGTAAGCGTGGGCTTCTTATCCTGGGCATCTGCCTGAACAGCAAACCCTACAGTAGCAGCTAAAGCGAGTGTTATGATATTTTGGAATTTCATTTTCGTAAAAGCTTAGAGTTAATGATAGGTGCTTTAATTGTACTTAGCGAGGTCGGCCTGTTCGCGACGGGTTTCATCACGCACGGCGGCATTGTCACCGTATGAGTCAACCAAGTTACGAACACGAGTAAAGGCATCACGCTCAGACTTGGGAATCTGGCTGCTCGTGGCGGCATCCTCAAACATGGGCTCAACCATCTTCACGTAGTTGACACCACGATTCCAGGCAACCCACTTGTCGGTATGGTCAAAGGTGCCGTCCTGATTATCCTTATACTGGCCTTTGCCACGCTCCCACAGCAGCTTCATCATCTTCTCACATGCAGGGGCAGATACGCCGAGAGAACCGGTGTAATCTCGAGTAATGTTGTAGTGAATGTTGATGGCCTCCTCCAACTTACCGAGCTTCTCATAAGCACCGGCCTGCATAATGCGCATACGCAGGGCATCGTCGGAGTCGGAATCCTGCTCCAGATACGCCTTAGTGAGGTCAAGCACACCGTTGTAGTCACCACCGGCCAGCAAGCTGTTGGCCTTGCCCAAACGAGCACGGTTGACAACCTCGAAATCAGCCTGAGACTTCATGACAGCCTCATACAGGCCATCCGCCTCCGTCAGATTAGCTTTATCGCCGGTAGCCGCCAAAGCATCTGCCAAGCCACACTTGTTTTCGGCAATCATATCACCACCGCGCTTGATAGCCTCACGATAGTAGGGAAGCGCACGGTCGATAGCCTTGTTGATGGCGTCTTGGTCGCCGCTGTCCAGCGGGGCGCGGCCACGCAGATACTCACCGATGGTGTAGCAAATGTCGTTAGTCAACTCAGCAGGCTTGTAATCGCGGGAAAGAGTGCCCAAGGCTTCCTCTATCTGGGCGTCTACAGCAGCCAGCTCGGACTTCTTGGTATCATCACCAACATACTTGTCACGCTCCGTGGAGAGTGCGCCGAGTACCTCCATGGAAAGAGAAGCCTGTGTGGACTTGTCATCCTTGGCAATTCTGGAGGAAAGCGTACCAACGTATGCCTTGATAGCATCCAAAGCCATGGACTCCTTCTCAATCTTGGCATTCACCACGTAATTGATGGTCTTGGAAACCTCCGGGTTAAGCTTCTTCTGCGCATGGGCATAAGCAGCCTCACGTACAATGGTATCCTCTGCTCTCTTAACGCCCTCTTGGAAGGCGGCGTCATCAGCCTTAACGGCCCCCAGGTGGAGGCGGGCCATTTGCAAGGCAAAGCGGTTGGTCTCTGCACCGGCATCCACCTGCTCCCAGAAGGTCTTGAAGTAGCCAAGGTAACGGGCAGTCTTCTCCTCCTCCGTTTCCTTTGAGCCATCATCCTTGGTCAAGTTGACCAAGCGACCATTCATAGCAAGTTTATTGAGAGCCTCACCGGCATTGGGCTTGCCTTTACCCTCCGGGCGAGCAAAAGCCACCTCAACGGCTTTCTCCAAGCTGCGGATGGCAATTTCAAAGTTCGGCTTATCCTTAAGGGTAATGATGATGTTTGCCTTCACCGTCAAGACAGAAGCATGGTACTCATGCCCCTCATAGTATGTAAGGAACTTATCGCAAAGCTCCTTAGCAGGCACAAAGTCCTCCTTATTACTGCGCAGCAACAGTGAGTTGAGAGCAAAGAAGTACATGTGCGGCAAGAACTGGTCCTTCTTGCGATCATCCTCATTGGGATACTTGAGTTCATAGTCGCGCACGCACTGCTGAATCTTATCCAAGTACTCGGAGTTGATGGAGCCACCCTCTCTCATGACAGTGAAGAAGCTGGCACACAGAGTATAGCGCAGCTGCTTATCAGCCGTGACACGAATTTCTTCCGTAGCATCCGTGGCCTTACCAACCACATCATCTGTCAATACCTTTTCAATGGCGGCAATGGCATCCTTTTCACGCTTGAGAGACTTAAGAGCGTTGATCTTGGAAAGGTGACACTGCATATAATTAGCAGAGGTGGGCTGAATGGCAGAGGAAGCAAGAGCCTCATCCGCATACTTCATAACATCCTCCCACTGCTTGTCCTTTTGAGCCTGAATCATCAGGTTAAGCTTCAAGGCAAGCTCGCCGGTCGGGTCAAGAGCCCCGGAGTCCTTCAAGCCCTGTTCAAGAGCCTGAGCTTTTTCGTTGTCGCCTGTGGTGCGGCAAAGTTGAGCATACCCCTGCTTGAGTTTATCCCCCAAAGGCTGGGGTTTGCCGTCTTTCTCCGGGCCCTGCAAGTCGGGATAACGATCCACCAAGATGCCGTAACCGGCCTTAGCCATGCGATGGCAGCCGTAGTCAAGGGCAATGGAGGAGGAGAGCTGCACGGCAAAGGCATCCAGCTGCTTGTTGCTTTCCTCAGACTTGGTATAGTTATCAATAAGAGTCTTGCAGGTGGAGCCGGTGTATACGGCACCATCAAGGTCTGCCACCTTCATCTTGGAGGTGCCGATAACCTTGGTCATCTGCTTAAGAGCATTGAGGGTCTCATTGACATTGGGCACCATGCCCATAAGAGCCATGGCAGAACGGGCACTGTCGTTAGCCTTCTTCTCCTCGCCGTTCTTCATGGCCTCGGAGAACATCTTCTGGCAGTTCTGAGCAGGGCCAAAGAATGTGGAACCATGGCGAGCCATGCGCACCGGCCCCAATGAATAGCTCTGCGGGTTGGATACAATGATGTCTCGTACCCAGCTGATGGCCTCCGGGTTCTTCATGGCTACATTAATAATGGTGCTCAAACCGGCCATTGCCATTTCATCGGGAATAGCCCCCTTAGACTTGCGGCCTCGCTCCAAGTAAGAGCCGGCGGTCTTGAAATCCGGGGTGGATTGCAAGATGTAGGCCTGCATAAGCATGAAGCAAATCTGCCCATCCAGCTTCAGGTCTTTCTCCATCTTGGAGACCTTGCCCCCCTGGTACAGGTCCAAATATTCCTTGAGCACGGGGATTGCCTTATCGAAGGCGGCAGGATCCGCTGCCACTCCCTTCTTGCTGTCGCCTACACCCTTTTGGTACATGCATGCACCCATGTAGTATTGGCTGGCGGTAAGGTACGGGTCAAAGCCTTGTCCATTGAGCAACTTTCTGCGCTTGGCGCGGTCTCTCATTGCTTTATCCTGGAACTTGGGGTCCGTATTCAGGCGCTTGTAGGTTTCGTAAGCTTCATCATACTTCTTAGCGGCCATCAGCAGCTCGCCCTTCTTCCATACAAAGAACGGCTCGTAGAAGCTGTACTGTTGCACCGTGCGGGATTTGCCGGCAAAATACTTTAACATATCATCGCACATTTTGAGAGCCTCATCAACCTTGCCGCTCTCGGACAGCGCTGTAATGCGCTTGAACTTACCGGCAGGGTCCTGAGCCTGGCAAACGTACGGAGCACTCACGGCCGCAAGTGCTATGACGGATAAGGCTGTGGAATATCTGAACATAATTTTCTGTTGGGTTGAATCTGATTACCGGCGGGGCCGGCACGTGTTGATTAAATCGGAAAGCTGTCGTATATCTGACAGGGGGGAGGGCAGCGACTCTTGCCGCCCCGCCTCCCCCCTATATCATTTTAGGTTGGTATTGGCTAATTCTGCCGTTCTCACTCCGTTAGTTGTTGGCTTCGCACTTCACGGCTACGGCCTTAATATCAGCCTGGGTGAGGGCAGACATCACGTCCATCACACGCTGGTGCTTGGATGCGGGATCTGCCGTCAGAATAAGCGGTTTGGGGTTCTTAGGATCATTGTTGAGGGACTTGAGGCGGGTCACCAGCTCGGTGAGGTCGCGCTCTTCATAATACCCTTGTTGACCGGGCTTCAGTTTAAAATCGGTAGCAGGGCCCATACTGAACTTTTTACCGCTCTGATCCTCATAGTACACGGCATTATCACCGGTTACTTTGATGTTAAAGGGCTTGCTATCGCTGGAGGACGAGGATGACTGCCCGGCAGGGAGAGCCATATCGAACTTTTTCTCACTCACGAGAGACGTTGCCACCAAGAAGTAAATAAGCAACAGGAAGCAGCAGTCAATCATGGAGGAAATCTCCATATCCGGATCCCCTTGCTCCTCGGTCTCTATCTTTTTATGTCTTGCCATAATCTGATGTTACGTTAATGGTTACTTATTTACTTTTTAGCGGGCAGGGAGCCGAATACGATATCGGGCACACCGGCATTATTAGCAGCGGTAATGACGTAGTAGGTACGCTTCCAGTCTGCGCGGGCGTCTGCACGAATGTATACGCGAATTTGGTCCTTGGCAGTTTTAGAGTTCTCCAGGCCTTTCTTCTCGTCCTTAATGAACTCTTCAAGCTTTTTAACGGTAGCGTTAGCACCTTCATCCGTTATCGCCAGCATCTTACCGTCTCCGGTCTTGACACCGTAATGAATACGGGTGATATCACTCTGCTTGTAAGACTCCTGAAGTTTCTTGATGCGAGCCTCCTCACCACGCTTCTCCTGATCCGAGCCGCTCTTGGCAAGCTCCATCATCTTTTCCGGAGCAAACACGTTGATGACAATACAACCTTTGGCATCTTCAAGATCCGTGGGCTTGGTAGCCTGCGGCATGGTTACGCTGGGGTCTTTTGATACGGTAAGAGCCGTAGCATTCACAACGAAGAAGATGAGCAGCAGGAAGCAGCAGTCGATCATCGGCGACATGTTCGGCTTACATTCGGTCTCCTCCTGTTTTCTTTCTTTTTTACCCATGGGGATTAAAAAGTTAGGGATTCATGCCTGCCGGGGTCACGAGTCGGGCACCGGCAGGCCCGAGAATATCATCAGGCTCAGGCCTGAGCTTCCTCTTCGTAGTACTCACCTTCAGCCTCCTCTTCGTCACCACCGAGTCCCTCGGGGATGCGGGCAAGCTGAGCCTCAGCATTGATGACGTTAATGGAGGTGTTCACCATCTCAGAAATGGCGTTTACAGACTCGGACTCCAGTTTCTGAGCATGCTTCTTAATGAAGAAGAATGCAGGAATAGCAAGAATGGAGATAATCAAGCCCCAGAAAGTGGTAAGAAGAGCCACGGAAATATCGCTTGCCAGAGCGGAGGGGTCTGCCTGACCGGCTTCTGCCAAGGTACCGAAAGCACCCACCATACCCTGAATCGTACCGAACAGACCAATGGAAGGAGCAATGGAACCTACAAGAGCCAGAATATCCACGCAGAACATCACACGCGGACGCTCATTGTTTGTGAAGTCGGCGATAGCATCTTCAATACCATCCTTGCCGAGGTCCTCGGGGCGGGTGGCATCGATGTTGGGCAGAGCATAAGCAACCAAGCGGCCCAGGTAGGTGGGGCTGGTGGTGGCAAGCTCAATGGCAGAGCGCACGCGGCACTCACCCATGAGGGCTACAAGCTGACCACGGAGGTCATCCGGGCAGAACTTGTTCTTGTTGACGGACATCAAGCAATACACCACAAGGAAGATAGTGATAGCAAGGAGGATGACAAGGGGAATCATCGTCCAACCACCATCAATAACCCACTTATCAAGAGCGTTTTTGGGGGCTTTTGCTTCTTCAGCGGCGAATACCGTTGACATGGAGGCCATCGCTACAGCTCCAAAGGAGAGAGCACGAATACCGAAACGAGTGATCGTTGATTTCATAATAGTAAAATGCGGTTTATGCAGAATTAACGTTTATTATTTACCCTAATTTGAGCCGTTTGGCAAGCTTGTTTTTCAAAATCCGGGCTTTTTTCTGATTATTCGGCCACAATTTGGAAAATCTTTTGCGGAATCTGCGTATTATCCATTATCCCGGTGAACATTTGAGCTCCACACCCGGCAGCGTAAACGGGCACGGCTACGCCGGTGTGCTCTGTCGTGGCAAATGACACCTTAACCTTGCGCTCTTGCACACTGCCGCCATGAATAGCGATTCCTCCGGTCTGGTGGTCTGCCGTTACCACCAAGAGGGTGTCGGGGTGGCTTTGCATCCACCGCAGCACCACGCCCAACGCACGGTCAAAATCCAGCGTTTCAGCAACGGCCAAGCGGGCATCCGCCGCGTGAGAGGCCGTATCAATTTCCGAGCCCTCAATCATGAGAAAAAAACCGCGGGGGGATTTCTCCAGCTCTGCCAAGGCACGTTCCGTTTGGCGAGCAAGAAAATCCCCGCGCTCGGGCGCATAGGGGCAGTGCTCTTTTGCTGCCAGCTCCACGTAGGCTTGGTCATTTTTGCGCAGAGCCTGCATTTGCTCAGAGGAGAACGCGCCGCTACCGCCCCCCACAATAACTGAAAACGGCGCCTCGCAAAGTTGTTTAGCAATCTCAGCGGTATTATATCGGCTTGCCGTGTGGGCATAGAACGCGGCCGGGGTGGCATCCGTAATGGCTTTGGTAACCACCAGCCCTACCGCCTTATGATAAGGCGCAGCATACAAACGCGATGCCAATGAGGAGAGAGCTCTGCCATCCGCCGTTTGCCCCAGCATACCGTT
The DNA here is from genome assembly GCA_017399165.1 of Akkermansia sp. Classification (GTDB taxonomy): domain Bacteria; phylum Verrucomicrobiota; class Verrucomicrobiia; order Verrucomicrobiales; family Akkermansiaceae; genus Akkermansia. The sequence goes on along the minus strand of JAFQEF010000117.1, from coordinate 10,369 downwards.
ATTTGTTTTATGCCCGCAGGCAAGTGCCGTGCCGCCGGCGGCGGAATCCGTCACCAAACGATTGGCTGAAAAGGTGCGTGAGAACCCGGTAACGGGCATTTGCTCCAAATTCAGCTTACCACCGTTGCATACCCAAGCAGCCCAAACATGCTCGGAGCTCATGCCATCCCCAATCATCAATATGACATTGCGGGGCTTTGCCGCAGCATCAACAGGCACGCATTGCACCGCCACCTCATGCTGTGGCATTTTTTCAACCGTTTGAACTTTACCCACCCCGGCGGCACATACGCACCCCGCCATCAAGAGAAATGCTACCATGCGTTTCATGGTGCTATTTTAACAAGCCTCTCAGCATAACACAAGCAAAAAAGGCCGTCCCGAACGGGAGCGACCTTGAAAGGAATCAACGGGCCGACACTCTCTGTACAGAGTTCAGCCGAGGCAACAGCCTTATTTACCCTCGTTGACAGGGAGCTGCTTGGTGGGAGTCGTCACAGGAGCCTGTGTGGGGGGCGTCTGCGGCTGGTCCTGGTTGCAGCACTCACCGGTGGGCATGGGGCGCAGCGGGGGCATAGACTGAGACTGGCAGCAGCAGGAGCTGAAACCTACTGCGCAGGCCATTGCAAGTATGAGAGTGGTGGCTTTCATAAGAAAAATGTCGTATGAAGTTATCGCATGTAGTAAAGCAGATTCAAGCAAATATGTCAATACTTTATTTTCACAACCTGCGTTTTTTATTGATTACAGCCCATAACAAAAGTGGCATTCTGCATTATTTTCTTGAAACACGCGCACGCGTATGGCATAATCGCGGGGGTCATGGCAAGAAAAAGAAAAAGGGGAAGTCGATTGCATAAGCGAGACAAAAAAACAAACGGCAAACGTAAGCTCTTGATAATAGCGGCATGCTGTTTCGGCGTACTGCTGGCACTTATCCCCATCTGTTATTTTTGGTTGCTGGGCTGGCTGCAAGGGGATAGTTTCCGCAGCAAGCTGGAGGAAACGCTCAGCAACAAGCTCAAGGCAGATATTACCCTGCCTGCCCCGCTACAGTTGGACGGCGACACTGTTAAACTGGCAAGCGTGGAGTGGAGCAGCAAAGATTTTTTAAAGAAGGCGGAAATCAAGGGCATCAACACCCGAATCAACCGCGGCGAGTTGTGGGATAAATGCCTGCATGCCACTCAGATTACGGTGAAAGAAATCACCGCAGAAATGGACACCAAAAAGGAGCAACTGAAGAGCTACCCTGAAAAAGAGGGCGGATTTTTCAGCAATTTCACGCCCGACACCTATATAGCAGACCGCGTTGAATGCGGCAACACCAGCGCCACCCTCACCCTGAGACGCTCTGACCCCAAGAAAAAGCCCTACCGCTACTCTTTAAAAGGCAGCAGCATGACCGCCACCCCCATAGCAGGCAAGAAGAACGCTTGGCATGCAGGGCTGCGCAACGGCACGCTCATTACCTCTCACAGCTATTTAGCTAAAAGTAGTATTCGCCACGCCATGTTGGATTACGCTAATGACACCGTGACCCTCAGCGAGTGCCAATTAGCCCTTACCAAGGGCAACATGGATGCCACAGGCTCTTTCAATATCAAAAGCAAGGATTGGAATCTGAGCATAGGGGTAGGCAATGCAGATGTAGAACGATTGCTGAGCGAGAGCTGGCAGGAGATTCTCACCGGCGAATTCTCCGGCAACCTCAAGATGAACGGCAAGCGCAGAGTCATTCACGCTGCGGACGGTCAATTTTCCCTGCGCAAAGGGCGTTTCAGAGCCCTCAGCTTTGTGATGCGCTACATCGGCAGCAGCGACCGTGCCGACTTGGCACTGAGAATCCCCGGGCAACAAGCTGCCACGGATTACTTGGAGGACACGTTCAAGCTCATTGAAATCAGCGTTGCGGATTGCGACATCCGATTCCCGCATACCAACAAGGCACGCAATATCAAGCAAGCATGGTTGTTCGACAATATCAACATACGCACAAAAAATGATGAGGTGCGCGTGCAAGGGCATGTGATACTGGAGCAAGACGGCAAGCTGCATGGTTCTATCTGCATCGGTATAAACGAAAAAAATATCGAGGAGTTTTTGTCCCTCACCACAGAGCCGTTCCGCAGCATTATCTCTGCCTTCATTCCGCGTTTGTTCACGGCTAAAGGAGATGAAGGGTTCCGCTGGGTGAATATCAACTTAAGTGGCTCCGGCGATGAGCCGCGGCAGGATTTCAGCGCCCGCGTGCGAGAAATTACAAATGTACTGAATCCCGGGGCATTGTTGGACTCCGCCACCGGCGCCGTGAGCGAGGGGCTCAACATGCTGCAAGGCTCCGGCGATGACGCCGCCCCTGCCCCCAAAACACCGGAGGCAGAAACGGATAAAGAGCCGGCCCCCAAAGGCTCCAAAAGTTTAATAGAAACCGCAACAGACTCCGCCGGAGACGTACTGGAAACCGGCATCAAAGCCATCCCTTTTTTCTGATTTTGCTATGAACACTGCATACCCCTCTCAATACATAGACTGCATTTGCACCATACAAGAGCGTTTTGCCCCCACGGCATACCACGCCGTAATGCCCAACGGCAAGCCCACGGTGGCTTTCATTCAGAAGAAAGAGGAGCATCTGTTAAGCATCATTAAGCCCGGCGACAAAGTTTTATGCACCGTATGCCCGGCTGATTTTGAGAGGGCGCGCATACGCAGCGTGGCAGGAGTTTAATTTTTGCTTGTTTTAGCAGCACAAAAAAGGTAAAATGCCCCGGACATGACGCGCAGCAGAACCATCATTAAACTTTTCTTGCCGATTATTGATTTACTTACGGCACTTACATGCGCCTACTATGCCCCGGCTGTAGCCAACGCCATTGCCCCATTATTCGGGTGGCAAACGGAGCCGAATTTTAACGCCTTTACCGCGAGTCCGTTTTTAGCAGGAGCCGCAGTAGCCGCTGTGCCGATACTGCTGCGGATGGTAGGTTTTTACCACCGTGGCAACCTGCAACGCGTTACCACGGCATTGCGTCAATTATTTACCTTCACGGTATACTACCTCTGCATGTTGGGTATATATCAATTGGTATTCAACAATGAGATCTCCATCTTCATGAACCACATCATTCTGGTGTGCCTCATCCTGATACCGATTGTGATTTTCCTGCGATATTTCATCCTGAAATTGCTTCAAATGAACACCTCTACCGGGCGCAAACACCTGCGTAGAGTTATGCTGGCCGGCACCCCCGAAACCATTAAAATGAACTGGGCTGCCATGCCGGAGTTCTGGAAACGCAGCCTTTGTGTTGTAGCGAAAATCACCCCGCAAACGCCTCAACAAGAAGTGCAGAAACTCATTGAAGAGAACCATGTGGACCGCCTCATCCTCTTTGGGGGTATGGCTGCCTACCACGATAACGAGGACACCATCAACCGTTGCGAACTACAGGGCATTGACATCTACGTGCACCTCAAAGACAGCCACCCCATCAACATGCGGGCAGATGTGAGCGACATAGGCGACAACCGCGTGCTCATCCTCACCTCCACCCCCGTGTACTCTTGGGCTCGACTCTTCAAAAGCGTGTTCGACCGTGTCATGGCTGCCGTGGCAATCATTTTGAGCTCTCCCTTTTGGCTGATTGCCGCCATAGGCATCAAACTCAGCGACCCCAAAGGTCCCATTTTCTTCAAGCAGCAGCGCTCCGGTCTGTATGGCAAGCCCTTCGGCATGTGGAAGTTCCGCTCCATGTATACGAATGCCGAGGCTCGCTTGGCTGAGGTGAAAGAAAAATACGGCAATGAGATGGATGGCCCCATCTTCAAGCTCACGAACGACCCACGCATCTTCAAGTTCGGGCATTTCATCCGCAAGTTCTCGATTGACGAGCTGCCCCAGCTCATCAATATTCTGCTGGGGGATATGAGCATTGTTGGTCCCCGCCCGTTGCCGGTGTACGAGACCAAGGAGTTCCCCGAGTATTCTCAACGCCGCCGTCTGAGCGTGAAACCGGGGCTTACCTGCTACTGGCAGGTAGAGGGGCGCAGCAACACGGAGAGCTTTGACTTCATGGTCAACAAGGATCTCAAGTACATTGATAACTGGAGTTTGTGGGTAGACTTCAAATTGATACTACTCACGATTCCGGCAGTACTCTTCGGCAAAGGAGCCAAGTAAACGCAAGCCATGTTTCACATTGTTCTATTTCACCCGGAGATTCCGCACAATACCGGCGCAGCCGGGCGTTTAGCGGTGGCCACAAACTCACGGCTGCACCTGATAAAGCCGCTGGGATTCTCGCTGGATGAAAAGCATGTGCGCCGCACCGGGCTGGACTATTGGCCCCATGTAGACCTGCACCTGTGGGACAGTTTGGATGCGCTGGAGGCAGCCGCCGCACCGGGAGCAAGATTTTGGTATTTGTCCACAAAAGCCACCCACTCTATTTGGGAGCCTACCCTGCCCCTGCAAGACGGCGATTACCTGGTATTCGGGCCGGAGTCCAAAGGGCTGCCCGAGCGCTGGATAGATGCCCACCCCGACACCGCACTGCGTATACCCATGCCCGGTGAACACGCTCGCTCGCTGAATCTCTCTACCTCTGTAGCCATCATGCTCTACGAAGGGTTAAGACGCACTTTAAACCCCGGTCAATTATGAAAAATATTGTATACTTTGATTTGGAAACCCGCCGCTCTGCTGCCCAAGTTGGTGGCTGGCATGAGGCTTCTAAAATGGGCATGTCCGTGGGTGTTACCTACTCCACCAAGGATAACGCTTACCATATTTATACGGAGGACCAAGTTGAGCAGCTCATTGAAGAATTGCGCATGGCAGATATGGTGGTGGGGTACAACCACATCGGCTTCGACTATCAAGTGCTGCAAGCCTTTACGTTCTGGACCCTGGCAGACGTCACCAACAACTTGGATATCTGCGCAGACCTCACCTCCCGCATCGGCCACCGTCTCAAGCTGGATTCCGTGGCCTCCGTTACCCTCGGTAACTCCAAAACGGCAGAAGGCACGGATGCCCTCAAATGGTGGGCAGAGTATGAAAAAGACGGCGACCCGCAAAAGATGCTCGACATCGCCCGCTACTGCTGTTTCGACGTAAAAGTCACCATGGAGGTTTACAAGTTCGGCGCAGAAAACGGGTACGTGAACTACGTTGACAAAAAAGGCAACACCATACGTGTGGATGTGGATTGGAAGCTTGATTGGTAATAGAAACCTCCTCCCCTTATGAACCCGCGATACAAAAAAATTTACACCTGCACCCCGGTTGCCTTTCATGCCAATGACGGCTTCTTTATCAGAGACACCGGGCTTCTTGCCGCCGGCATCAGAAGTATGGGGATAGAAAGCAAGTGCATTATGCCCTTGCCCTACTACGAGGATGACCAGAAAGAGCACCTCATCCGCACCTCGATGGCAAACCTCAAATCTGTCGAATGGTGGAAGAGTTTGGGAATTGACGGGCTGATTCTGTATTCTTGGGGCATGCCGAAGTACAATGCCATTGCCCGTGCCATTCACAAAGCAGGCATACGCTTGGTGATTCACATGGATACCTCCGGCAACTTTGATAAACTTTTGCCGGAGCAATACACCCGCATTAAGGCAATCATCAAATGGTGTACATCTACCGTGAAAAATTATTTCAGGGCCAAGCATCTTCAATATGCGGATGTCATTACCATGGCAGCACCAATTGCGCAACTTATCAGCACTAAACGCTGCTTTGGTGATTTTATTGTAGAAAAAAATATATCAATGCCCTGCCCGATATCAAAGGACTGTTCATATCTCGGCAATACAAAACAAGACACCATTCTTTGCATTGGAAGATGGGATGATTCCGTAAAACGCCCTCAATTGTTAATGAAAACCCTCCAACATTTTTATGAGACCGGAGGAAATGTTAACACAAAAATATATGGAACCACTACCCCTGAACTCAAGGAATGGCACGCAGCACTTCCGAAAAACATCAGGATGCGAATTACACTCGAAGGTTACATTCAGAACAAATTGCTGATAAATGAATTAAACAACGCAAAAATTGTACTTTGCACCTCTCGCTCAGAAGGTTGCCATATCGCCTCAGCAGAGGGATTGTGTTGCGGTTGTTCTATTGTCATACCTAACCGCCCCAACGCGCTTCGCACGTGCATTTGGTACACCACCAAAAACTCCGGTACCGTTTCTGCAGAAGATACACCGGAGTCTTTGGCAGAGGCTTTGCACACAGAGCTGCACGAATGGGAGAGCGGTAATCGCAATCCGCACGAAATATCAGAGGCCTGGTGCGTGCATTTCCATACAGATAAGGTTTTACCCTTAATGTTCCCCTGATGAAGATACGCAAAACACCTTTACTGCTCTTCTTCTTGCTGAGTATACTGACTGCCTGTGTATCTAAAACCGGCATACCCGAGAACTACCCGATGACAGCGGCCGACGTGCCGACTCAAGCGGGAGATGTTGTTACGGAGCTGAGTGCACGGTCATATATGGACAAAGATGGTACTGTTGTATTACACTACCCCAAAATTAACCACACCGCAGCATTGCAGGCCTTCAAAAGGCATATTGCGGCGGGGCTGCCCGTTAACACTACGGATTCCTTCGGGCTGCCTGCCGTTGCCCATGCCGCCGCTGTGGGAGATGTACCATTCTTAACCGAGCTTATCACCCGCGGGGCAGAGCTCAATTACGCCGCTGCGCTCAAACGACCGGAACCCGGCAACAGCTGCATTTTCGGCGGGGATGACCTCAGCCCCACCGCTCTTGCTGCACAAAACGGGCACGCCGCCGCACTGGAGCTGCTGCTACGCCACGGTGCCCACCCGTATGGGGTAGAAAGGGCCATCGACTATGACCACCTCGATTGCCTCAAACTCCTGCACGCTGCAGGCGGCAACTTGCACGAGGGGGAATACACCTGCGATGACGAGTTCTACCCCAACACTTGCAATGCCCGCTCCGCAACCATGCTCGCATACCTGCTCAACAACGGGATCAGCCGTAACATCCCCCTCCGCAGCCTTTCCAATCTTACCACCGACCGAGAATCCGCTAAACCTTATATCGACATGTACCTGCGCGCCGGTATCTGGACCCCGGCACAAGCGGAGCAGTTCCTTAACACCTATTACCCGCTCACCACGGTCTCCCCTACCCCGCCCCATCAGTAACATTTCACCCCGAATTTAGCCTTTTTTGCCCATTTTACAACTTCGCATAATTATTTTTGAACACTTCGCATAACACGCGTGTCTTATCTGCATAATGAACAATAATCTTACCACAAAACTAATGGAAGCGCTGCAAGCGGCACAAAAGAAAGCCCAAAGCGGAGGGAGAGCCCAAATCTACCCTGCGGAGCTGCTGCTGGCGCTCGTAGAGCAGCAAGGGGGCGTGCTGGCCTCCGTACTCAACAAGGCCGGGGTAGACCCGGCACGGTTGAGCACGGCATTGCAAAGCGAGCTGGCAAAGAAGCCCCGCCAAACAGGAGCCGTAGCACAAAGCCCCGGCATAGGGGCGGAGCTTGATGCCTGCCTTACCGAGGCAGAGAAGCAGCGAACCCGCATGAAAGACGACTACCTGAGCGTGGAGCACGTGGTGCTGGGCATGCTTGAGGCAAATGCAGAGCTGCGCCGCACCATGGAGTCTTGCGGGCTCACACAGGCCAAATACCTGCAAGCCCTCAAAGAGGTGCGCGGCAACCAGCGCGTGACGGACCAAGACCCCGAGGGCAAGTTCGAAACGCTGGAGAAATACGGCACAGACCTCACCGCCCGAGCCCGTCAAGGCAAGATTGATCCCGTCATCGGCAGAGACGGCGAGATTCGGCGTGTACTGCAAATTCTGTCCCGCCGCACCAAGAATAACCCCGTGCTCATCGGTGAACCCGGTGTGGGTAAAACCGCCATTGCGGAGGGGCTTGCCCGCCGTATTGTGGATGGCGACGTGCCCGAAAGCATGAAAGGCAAACGCTTGGTAAGCCTCAACATCGGCTCCATGCTGGCCGGTGCCAAATACCGTGGCGAGTTCGAGGAACGCCTCAAGGCCTTCATTAAAGAGGTTACCTCCTCCAACGGTGAAATCATTCTCTTTATTGACGAGCTGCACACCTTGGTGGGTGCCGGCGCAGGCGGAGAAGGCAGCATGGATGCCGCCAACCTGCTCAAGCCCGCACTTGCACGTGGTGAGCTGCGTACCATCGGCGCCACCACGCTTGATGAATACCGCAAATACATCGAGAAAGATGCCGCGTTGGAGCGCAGATTCCAGCCCGTCTACGTGGCAGAGCCGAGCGTGGAGGACACCATCGCCATTCTGCGTGGCCTCAAAGAGCGCTACGAGGTACACCACGGCGTGCATATTACCGACGGCGCATTGGTAGCCGCCGCAACCCTGAGCAACCGCTATATTACGGACCGCTTTTTGCCCGATAAAGCCGTTGACTTGGTGGATGAAGCCGCTGCTCGCCTCAAGATTGAGCTGGACAGCATGCCCGCAGAAATTGACGAGCTCAACCGCGCCGCCATGCAGCTGGAGATGGAGCGCCAAGCCCTCGCTAAAGAAAAAGATAACGACTCCAAACAACGACTCGAGAAAATCACCCACGAGCTGGCAGATACCAAAGAAAAGGTAGATGCCATGAAAGCTCAGTGGAAGAGCGAGCAAGAGGTCGTCACCCGCGCCCGAGACGCCCAACAGAAAATCGACGCCCTGCGCACCGAGGCAGAGCAAGCCCAACGCCGTGGCGACTTGGGGCGTGCCTCAGAGATTCTCTACGGCGAAATCCCCGCCGCAGAAAATGCCGCCAAAGAAGCCCGCGCTGCCCTCACCCGCCTGCAAAGCAGTGGGGATGGCCTGCTCAAAGAGGAGGTTACAGAGGCAGACATCGCCAAAGTCGTCTCCACGTGGACCGGTATCCCCGCCGCGCGTCTGGCAGAGGGAGAGCGTGAAAAGCTCCTGCACATGGAGGAGCGTATCGGTGCCCGCCTCATCGGCCAAAAAGATGCCGTCAAAGCCGTGGCAGATGCCGTGCGCCGCTCTCGCGCAGGCCTGCAAGATGAAAACCGCCCGCTGGGCTCCTTCATCTTCCTGGGGCCCACCGGTGTGGGTAAAACGGAGCTGGCCAAAGCCCTGGCAGAGTTCTTGTTTGATGATGAGGCAGCCATGGTGCGCATCGACATGTCTGAGTACATGGAGAAACACAGTGTCTCTCGCCTCATCGGTGCACCCCCGGGATACGTGGGGTATGATGAAGGCGGGCAGCTTACGGAAGCCGTGCGCCGCCGCCCCTACAGCGTGGTGCTCTTTGATGAAATTGAGAAAGCCCACCCGGATGTCTTCAACGTGCTGCTGCAAGTGTTGGACGACGGGCGAATCACCGATGGTCAAGGCCGCACGGTAGACTTTACCAACACCGTGCTCATCATGACCAGCAACATTGGCTCTCAATTCATCCTCAATGAGCAAGATGCCGCTGCCCGAAATGAAAAAGCGTTGAATGCCCTGCGCGGTCACTTCCGCCCCGAGTTCCTCAACCGTGTGGACGACATCATCATCTTCGACCGCCTGCAGGCAGATGACCTCAAGCACATCATCCGTATTCAACTGCAACGCGTCAGCAAGCGCTTGGCAGCCCGCGGACTCAAAATGGAGCTCAGCGATGCCGCCGCAGAGCTGGTGGCCACCCACGGCTACGACCCCGTATACGGTGCCCGCCCCCTCAAACGCGCCATCCAGCATGACCTGCTCGACCCCCTCAGCATGGCAATACTCGCCGGCCAATACCCGGAGGGCTCCACCATCCGCATCGATGCAGCAAACGGCAATATCATATTCAATTAACCCATCCGCCCCGGGCAAACGCATTAGACAATGAACCCGGTAAGTCCATTATTTACAATGTACAATTTATCATTTACAATTTTAGAATAAAACATCGGCCTGAGTGCAGCACGATGTTTTATGACCTCAGCATTGCGCAAAAACATGTTTCTCTCGCTATGTAGCTGGGAAAAGATAAGGCCTTATATTTGGCTTTCAGCTGATGAATATTTATATAAGAGCCTGTAAATTCAATAACTTTGTAAATTGTAAATGGTAAATTGTCAATCTGAAGAAAGTGTCATACTCCTAATGCGTTTGCCCTGTCCATCCGCCCCCCGTTCTCAGTCTAACTGAAAACAGGGGGCAGAACACAAAAAAATCGGGCATCGTAATCCATGCTAGTGGCATATATGTCTGTAATTTTCTGGTAAAAACGGCGTTCGCTCAAGCGAATCTCGCGAATCTCTGCCAGCAGGTGTTCAAAGTAATCCTGTCCCGGAAACTTGCCATT
>JAFQEF010000116.1 GCA_017399165.1 Akkermansia sp. | reverse complement strand
GATTGGCAACCCTTTTCCGTCTCCGCCAAGGCTTCTGTCGCCACAGGTTCCCTGGGCTCCCTGTCCTTTTACATCCACACAGGGGCGTCCGGCTTCGGCAAGCCTACGCCGAGACGGGGCGCTCGCGATGCTCGCTTGCCCCTGCCTGTATTCTTTCGCCCCCTCTGGCGGGGGGCTCTCATCTTCCGTTCGCCTCCGCCCCGCCCGATAAACACGCCCAATCCACCTTCCGCGTAATGAAAGATTAATGACGCTCCCTACCTCTCTGCCCACCTCGGAAGCCAACATAATCTTACCAAACGCGGTATATCTCATTTAGAATGCGATGTACAGAAAAAAATATGTAATGCTATGGAAAAATGATATTTAAGAAGGTTTCGAAGTGTCCCAATGCTGCAGCTATGCTAAGCAGACAGAAGCATCAGTTACTCAGCATCAAAGACGAAGGATGTTTTCGCATTCTAAATGAGATACTATATATTTGTTGGAGGTACCCTCCACCTCCCATCTTTCCTCTTCAACCTTCATCTAATTATCACTACATCATGAAAACGAGATTACCAAAGAGTCTGCTTGTCGCTCTGATGAGCACCATGCTGTGCGCCACCACCATCGCCTCCGCCGCTAACGTGGCAGATGTGGTAGGAACGACCAAACCTACAGAAACAATTTCCAAACCGGAAAATGCGCGCGACAATACTAAGGTATTCATACCTGTGTATGTAGGCAGTGACGTTGACGAAATAAAGACATATTTGACAAAATCCTCTGCTGACTTCAAACGACCTGTCATATTTGATCCAGCTGAAGAAAATGGGAAAGCAACTATCGAAAACTGGGGTAATCAAGATACACCTACCATACTTAAAACGGGCTTCTTCGTGCGCGAAGGTGAACTTACTCTGCAAGATAGCCAATTAGTATCAAAAACGGCAGCCTCAGGTCATAGTACATGTTTTGCGGTTTCCGGCAAAGATGCTACCCTTATTTTAGACAACACAACATTTAAGATTCAAGGCGCAAGAGTTGATGCTATTGGGGGCAAAGATGGTTCGGGGGCTGTCTATATGAAAAATGGCTCTGTTTTGTACACCACAGATTGGTTAGTCATAGGAAACCATCAGAGAACTCATTATAAAACTAGTCAAGCACCCCAAAAAACCGATTACAACGTTGCAACAGCTATTTCCCCGGAGAATGCTGACCGGTATAGCGATGGAGTGTATACAGAGCTCAATGGAGAAAGTTACAATAATGCCATGAGTAACCTCAAATATGGTAGCGGAACCTTGGCAGTAACCGGTGGGTCAAAATTATATGCGACGTGTGGCATTCAGGCTAGCGAGGCAAACATTCTTATTTCCGGGTCAGATAGTTCCATCAATACCGGCACAAGTGGTTGGTCGTATTCCAATAGATATGATGATACCGGAGCCGAAAACCCGAATGACACTTTAGGCCGCATGTCCAATTCCACAACAATAGTACTTATTGAGAAAGGAGGCAAGTGGAATTGTGGTAATAGCATGTACACATGTTTCGCTGATTCTTTCGAAACAAAGGCACACATTACCATTGACGGCCTTGGTTCTCAACTAAATGTAGATAAAATTCTGGGCATAGGTTATGGAGGTGCAAATAGATGGGATTGGTCGGGTACTGTCGGTTCTACAGAAATGCACATAACCAATGGAGGAGCAGTAACCGCCAAATACATAACATTTGGACCTCAGAATGACATCATTGTTAAAAATAAAACAGAGGGCGGGCGTAAGGGAGCCAATCCTGTTTATGTGTATGTTGATAAAGATTCCTCCATGCTTGCACATGAAGTAATTTATATCAATGATGCATACAACGCTACAAACACACTATCCTTCAAGGAAGGAAAAGGGGTAGGGTATGAGGTTAACATAGTGAATGAAGGGCAAATCTCAACTAAAAATTTCATCATGAATGGCGGCAACCTGTACAGCACAGGCACCATAGATATCACCGGAGAAATGACTCTTATTGGTGGCTCCATTACGCTTGGCATCAGTGAGGCAAATACAGAGAAGGCCGCAATTACAGCCGGGGATGTGATTGTCGCCACAGCAGATAATGCCGATTATGTGATTCAGCTGACAGCTCTGGAGAACCTGAAGGCCGGCAAATACCTGCTGCTTGAGACGGAAGAAGACACCAGCGACACTACGGGCACCAGCGGCAAGCTTCGTGCCACGGCAGCACCTGAAGCCAAGGTTGTCTTCAGCGGTCTGGAAGGAATGAATGGCCTGACAACGTATGTCGACGAAACCGGCAATGTTTACCTGGTGCTGGATGAACAGGTGATTGTCAATCACGACCCCATGGCCGATGCCATTCAGGCTGCTAACTGGGGCGTATACAAGAGCAGCCAGGCCTTCACGAGCCTGCTGTGGGCACCCCGCCCCGACGCCATTGTAGTGAATGATACCACTAACGGCAAGAGCAGCATCCTGTCCACGGCAACAAAGGGTCGCACGCTGGCCTGGGGCTCCGTATACAGCAGCTTTGCCCGCCACAGCAGCTCCGGAGCCTTCGCCGGTGCTGAGTACAGCATCTTTGGCGGAGCGATTGGTGTGGAACGTGAGTTTGCCAGCGGCCGCAGCGTTGGTGCCGCTTTTGGCTACGACTGGGGTAAGACCTCTCCCTTCACCACCTCCCGCGTAGACCAGGACAGCTGGCACGCCGCCCTCTATGGCCGAGCCGCCGAGTGGAAGCTGGGTAAGAAGGGTAGAGTGGCCATCGATTGGAGCGCCGCTGTGGGCAGCACCACCTCGGAGCACAAGGCTCTGGGTAGCGACTGGACACAGGAGAACATTCAGCTGGATGCCCGCGCCACCTACAGCTACGCTCTGACGGAGCGTACGGCGCTCTCCGCCTTTGTGGGCGCCCAGTACTACGCCCAGAACGATGACAGCACAGAGAAAGTAAAGGCCGACAGCCTGCAGAACCTGCGTCTGATGCTGGGTGCCGGTATCTCCCACAAGCTGACGGAGAAAACCACACTCTTTGGCGAGGCCTTGATTTACAACGACACCATGCGCCACAACCCGGATGCCATGATTGATGGCTTCAACTATGGCAGCGGGGCCAACCCCGGCCGCCTGGGTGGCAGCGTGACCGCCGGTGCTCAGTACCAGCTCACCCCGGACTGGACGCTGCGCGGCAGCTACAGCTACGAAGGAGCCAAGGACAACAACGAGCACCGCGTGAATGTGGGCGCTGTGTACAGCTTCTGATAACCGCCTTATAGTAAAAAATCCCGGCTTGCCGTTCTGGCAAGCCGGATTTTTTTGGGGGAAAGATTAAAGCTGTCTGCGGGCGTATTGGGTGGGGAAACGAGCGGAACTTGCTCCGGCAACATCAAACTTGGGCACCTCTAAAAACTTAAAATGGGTGATAAATTGACTTTGGCGAACTGACATGCGAGCCATCAGGCGAGCCAAATTAAGAGCCTCGTCGCATGGCGAGGCGGCAAAAAATAGCCCAGGGCTTCAGCCCTGGGGTAGAGACGTATAAATATGGGAACCCCGACGTAAGGAGGGGTGGCATCCTGTCACGGCGTAGCACGAAGTGCGAAGACGGAAATGCCTGTGCATCAATATGAAGCATCGCTTTGTGCCACCCCACCCTCCGGTGGGGTTCGGTTTGCTTTTTGCGCTATACCCACGGTTTGGGGCTTCGAGTCTTCGCTTTCTTCGCCCACACAGGTCGTTCGCTGACGCGGCTGTACCGTGGGCTACCATGTGCCGCCTCGCCATGCGGCGAGGCTCACAACAATGTCACAAATGCGGGGGTAACGGCCTTACTTCACGGCATTCCACACCGAGTTACGAGTAGAGCCCGTGCGGTAAATAAGCCCGGTTTCGCGCAATTTTTCCAGTCTGTAGGAAAGAGTGCGGCGCGGGATATCAAAACTTTTCAGCATTTGAGAGAATGTACAATCCGGATGTTGGCGGATATAGAGTAACAAACGTTCCGAGCTATTGGCAGATGATTTTCGAGTGGCCTCATTTTTCTGCTGCTCAGCATGTGCAGATTTCGATTTCCTCTGAACTCTCTCCGGTAATCGTTGCGCCAGAGGAGTCCGGCGGATTGTCACAGTAACCCCCATATCATCCACCGAATATTCCGGAGCCGGAAGCCCATGTGTACGGCAGGCATCAAAAATACGACTAATCCCCGACCCCCAACGCTCCACAATGTTCATTCTGTGGAATACATCTGCCAGTAAAGGATTGCGTAACGAAGAACAATTGCCTTGCAGCATGCGCTCACGAGTCATAGAGCCATACAATCCCCCCGGCGAGAAAAAGTCTATCCTGTCCGGATGAATGGCAATCTGGATAAATGCCGGGCTCAGATAGTTACGATGCAGCACCGCATTCACAATAATCTCACGCAGAGCAGGCCGTGGCAACTCATATACTTCTTCCCGCACAACACCATTTATCACATATTCCGTGCGTGTATTGCGCAGCACATACTCTTCCGCCTGCTCTATCATGCGGTACAGCGGCCCCCGAAACTCCTTATTATCCAGAAATTTCACCCTGTCATCCCCCAGAAACACCGCACATTGTATACCCGAAAAATGAATGCTTTTCGGGCGAGCCAGCAAACAGAACCCCACACTGGGCAGTAAGCGTCCGCCTTCTTCCTCCAGAAGTCTCCAGCTTACAAGGTGCTCAATAGTAACCTCTTTATGCTGCGTATGATAAGCTGCTATATCCCGACAAAGATTATCTATTTCCTCCGCACTTGCAGGCGCCTCGTGCGGCAATATGTATTCATCGTACGATTTTCCCTTACTGCGCAAAATCAGCTCCAAACGCACATGTGGGTCTGCCGGGCGAGTTGTAGCCGCAGCTCGTATATAAGTGCCGGCCTCAATCCCCTCCCGGCTTAGATAATATGGCGTATTTTGACCGGAATCTATCTCCACCACAACCACATACTTACCACCATGCGTTTCAACACGCACATCCGGTACAATCTGTGGAGTGCAGTTTTGCATAATTGCATCCGTAAGATGGTCTATGGTGCGGGCAATCTCATCAGAGGCTACCCCAACAACACTATGCGTTTCGTCATCTATACCAAAAACAATCTGCCCGCCTTTTCCATTGGCAAAGGCTACCACCGTTTTGAGCCACTTCCTGTCTTTACCCGGCAGCTCCCTCTTATACTCCAACGTATTGTTCTCTGTTGCCTGAATCAGTGCCATCTTTGCTCCTCTGTGTTCCTTTAGGGCAATATACACATTTTTAGGGCAAAACTCAAGAAAAAAATACCACTTGCCCTAAAAAGTTGCCCTAAATGGCACTAAAAGAGAATCCCCCTCCCTACTCGTTGGCTCTACAGCGTTAACAAAAACAATTCTAAATCCACCCTTGCCCTAATCTTGCCCTAATCTTGCCCTAATCTTGCCCTAATCTTGCCCTAATCTTGCCCTAATCTTGCCCTAATCTTGCCCTAATCTTGCCCTAATTCAGAAGTACGATTTACGAAACGAAAGTTCGGCGGGCCAGCGCCCGCGAGCCTCCGG
>JAFQEF010000115.1 GCA_017399165.1 Akkermansia sp. | reverse complement strand
CCTATGCTTATGTGCTCAGATTTTCATAGCGTTTTTTTATTATCTATCTCTATGGATTTTAACATGACTTAAGTGTCACCCGTTTCACGGGTTCCCTTTATAATTAATTAATTCGAGTGGTTGCGCCGCTGCGCGGCTCCACCACTCGCTATTTGAAATGTCGCCCGCTTCACGGGCTCTGAAATTCGGCTCGCTACCGCTCGCGGGGTCTCCCCCACAACTACCAATTTGTCGGGTAGGTATTTACCGAATCGTTGAGCATTGCCTTTATAATAAAAGAGCCCACTTGCGTGGGCTCTTGAAAAGATTGTAAACTTTGGGGGAGTTTATTATTTCTCCTCCAAGGGGGTGACAACGGGCTTGCCGTCCTCGCCAATGGTGATTTTGATGTGACGGGCGTCAACCGGTACCATTACCTCCTTACCGTTGATAATGGCCTTGGCCTCGCAAGGCTTTGCTAAGGGGTTGGCGGGGGCAGGGGCGGGCATGGCATCGAGCGCGGGGGTGGGCAGCACGGGGGTGTCGGGCTCTGCGGGTATGGTGATGTTGACCTGCTGACCAACGGGCACTTTAACCTCCTTGCCGTTGATGTATACCTTCATGGATACGTTGGGATCCCCGCAGGCGGGTTTCTCAGCCGTAGCGGGTTCCGGGGCGGGTTTGCCGCAGCAGTGGGGTTTCTTGGGGGCGGGGGCGCAGTTGCACTTGGGCTCGCAGCTGCAATTCTTCATTACCGGTTTAGCTGGGCGAACAATGGCGGGACGCACCACGGCGGGGCGAGAGGGCTTTTCGGGGCGAGCGGCAGGCTCTGCGGGGAACAGACGGCATGCGGGCTCAAAATCTATCTTGGGGCGCTCCATGGGGGCAATGGTCTGCGTTTTATGCACAGGTGCCTGCAGCTCGCTCACAATGCCGTTTTCAATCATTTGTGCGGCGACTTCAGGTGGCAGCTCGTGCCCGTTGATGAACACACGCTTGCCCTCTTGCACAATGGGGGCTGCCGGTTGCGGGGTGAGC
This sequence comes from Akkermansia sp., assembly GCA_017399165.1. Classification (GTDB taxonomy): domain Bacteria; phylum Verrucomicrobiota; class Verrucomicrobiia; order Verrucomicrobiales; family Akkermansiaceae; genus Akkermansia. Next base: position 40,906 of record JAFQEF010000115.1, on the reverse strand, counting down.
TCTTTACCGTTTACAAAAATGCGGGTTTCGGAGTACACTTGGGCAGGGCCATCGGTGGTGTGTACAATCGGAGACTGCGGCTCTTGGGCTACAAGAATCGGTGCCAGCAACAGGGCGGATATGATACTTGTTTTCATAAATAAAACACGGGGTTTAACATTGCACAGCATACACAGCAATGCTACCCGATGCAAGTGAAAAAAACAACATTGCCATGCAAAAATGGTAGGAATCATACGTGTCCCAAGGATTTGTGACACGTATGGTGTTATGGCGCTTTTTTATTCTTTCCATACGCTCGGGGGTATGATACAGTAGGGGTAATGTTTGAGAAGCTCAAAGATAAAGCATTGCGTGCGGCGTTGCCGTTGCTGGCGGGGTCTGCCGTGGGGCGCATGGTGATAGATAAGGGGCTGGCCATTGTTGGCAAAAAGGCTGGTGTGCCCATTAAGGGGGATTACTGTAAGGAGACGGAGACTTGGCTTATCAGCGTGGGGGAGCCTGCTGCCCCCGTGCAGGCGGTGGTGAATATCACTAATGATGCCCTTTCTGCCTTGCTGGAGGAGCTGGTGCCCGACTTAGTGAATGAGCGCCCCATACCCCGCGAGCGAGTGCTTGAGCTATTGCAAAAATACTTTTGCGCCCACGGCACTATTCCGAATAATTAAAAAAATCAAAAAAAAAATCGCGGATGGTGTTGCGGGCTGCCTTAACATAAGTGACAAGCAACTGATATGCCGAGATGGTGGAGACACAAGGCCGGAGACGAGGCGCGGGAGAAATGCCGCGCATGGTTCCGTGTGTCCATGCACCGCCTGTTGGCGTATGCGCGCTTGCAAACAAATGAAGAGGCCGATGTGGAGATACTGCTCAGCGGTGTGATAGAGCGTGTTACGGAGTCCGTGGCGCAGGGGCGTTTGCCCGCAGAGGAGCAGGACCTGCTGCGCTACTCCATGAGCTGCATTCGCCACGATGCCATACGCATGAACCGCCGCAACAACCGCCGCCGTGAGGCAGAGCAACAATACTTTGCCGACGCTACCGTCACTGCCGCAGATGCCCACCCCCGCATGGCATCTGCCGATGCCGAGCTGCGTGTTCAACAGCTGCGCCGTGCCGTGCGCTGCCTGCCGCAGAATCAGGCAGAGCTCATCATCCTTCATATTTGGGAGGAGCTGAGCTTTGCTGAGATTGCCCGCCGCCTCTCCACCGCGGAGTCCACGCTCCGCAGCCGTTATGCCGTTGCCCTGCGCGCGGTTAAAGCATTCCTTTCAAACACAGATATTTGCTGACCACCATGGAAAACGCAGATAATGACCTCAAAGACATAGAAGATGAGCTCCGCGCCTTGGCTGCGGCGGACCGCACTCCCCGTGCGCAGGATGCCGCCTTGCTGGCCCGCTTGGCAGAAAAGGCGGATTGCGCCTACCACCGCCGCAGCCTGCGCCCGTGGTACCGCAGCCCCATGTTATGGCGTGGTGCAGCGGCATTGGTGCTGCTGGCGCTTATTCCGTTCATTTGGCAATATTTGCACCCGGTTGAAGGGCGCGGCGGTGTTGCGGTGGCAGCCCCCGTAAAGGCGGCTCAGGATGCAACGCTTGAGATAACGGCAGAGCCGCAGGTGGTAGCCGTGGCAGATATGGGGCCGGCTGCCTTGCCTGTTGCCCCTGCCGCCATAGCCGTGGCAGAGCCCCGGCCCGTGCCGGAGTCCGCTACGTATGAAACAGCCATTGCCGTGTACTCCGGCGGGGCAGAGACAGCGTGTGACACGGAGGCAGAGTGTGATGACACGGCCACACCCACCACCCCGGCATTAGCAATCAACTCTGTGCATGGTGTGGGGGCAAGCACGTGGGATAAAGCCATGCCAACCGCACGCGCACGTTCTGTGCCGACTCCTCAGGCAGCCCCAACACGTGCCTGTGGTGTGGCAAAAGCCAAAAGAGCTGCCCGCCCCCGCTCCATTGCAGATAAACTTAAAAAATATGCCGCAGCCCTTCAACGTGCTGCCGCAGCCCCGTAAAAAAATCCCGCAGCGGTATCATACCGCTGCGGGGTGCTGTTTTTTGCTTCCTCTTTAAACGTCAACCTTTATGGTGACACTTGTGTGCGCACATGCAGGTAACGGCAGCCGCTATGGTTGCCATCAACAGGGTGTTGACTACCCCGAATATCATTTTGCAACAATGGCGGCGTTTGCAGCATGTGTCGTACTTGCAGCACATGGCGTTTTCTGTTGGTGTGTTTTGCGTTTCCATGCAGTTGGGATGCTCCCACCCCCCTCATTTTTTCAAAAACGGGTGTATTTTCACAGATAAAATGTAGGATATCAGATTTTTTCGCTTGCCACGTTACTTAAAAATCGATAACATAGCGCCATGAAAAAGCTTCCCGGCATTCTTGCAGCAGTGCTGAGCACCTTGGTGTGTTTCGGCGGAGACCTCGTTAAACCCATCAGCACCGGTGAGTTGTGGAAAGGCCCTAAAACCGCTGCTCAAAACAAGTACTTGGTGGGCACCCGCTATGCCCCGGTGGATGATAGCACCTGGCGCATGCAAAACGGCTCTTTCACCTTCGGTAAATTACAAGCCGGCGAGGTGCTGCTTAAATGGGGGGAGGACAATATTGAGTCCTTACGCCTCATTGTTTACAGCAAGGGTGATGACGGTGAGATTGGCCGCGATGCCTTCCTGAGCAAGATTGAAACCGCTAAGAACGCCCTTACCGAGATTAGCGGTGTAGAGCCCAAGAAGAAAAAGGTAAATGTTAAGGAAACCGGCGTGCAAGTGGAATGCTGGGAGTGGACCTGGGAGACCGGGGCTGCCCGCTTGGATGCCAGCTACACCGGAGAAATAGGTAAAAAAGCCAAGAAAGGTAAAAAAAATAAGGGCGGCAACCAACCCTTTGAGGCAGAGTTTATTCGTGTAGACTTGGGGCCGGATGCCGAGGCTATTGAGCGCGGCGGCGCCGGAGATAAAGTGACCCGCAAAGAGCTCAAAGGCAGTATCCAGAAAGAGGAGGACGGCACCGTGTGGCTGGATGGCGTGAACATGGTAGACCAAGGCCAAAAAGGCTATTGCGTGCCCGCTACGCTCTCTCGCGTATTCGCCTTTTATGGTATGGACGGCGTGGATCAACACGCCTTGGCGGCCCTGTGTGATTCCTCTGCAGATGGTGGCACCAGCAGCAACTCTATGGAGGATGCCATGGTGGCCATTTGCAAAAAATTCCCCGTCAAACTTATTACCATAGAGGATTACCAAACCTCTATGATGAACTTTGTGGATGCCTATAATAAAGTGGCTAAAAAGAAGAACAAGCAAATGCTCTCTTTCTCTGTGCCGCCGCTGGATGTAGCAGATGCCGAGCTGCTTTTGCAGGTGCGTGCCGGTAAAAAAAGCCAGGTGAAAAAATGGCTCGGTGCCGTAAAAAAACACATAGATGCCGGCTCCCCCGTGCTGTGGAGTGTTACCTTGGGTATCTATAAAGAGCAAATACCCGTGCCTCAGGCTCGTGGCGGGCACATGCGCCTTATCATCGGCTACAACATGAAGGAGCAAACTATCATTTACTCAGACTCTTGGGGTGCCGGCCATGAGAAAAAGACGATGCCCGCTGCCGAGGCCGCTGCCATGACCACCAGCCGCCACGTCATCAAACTCAAATAATACGTAAGCAATAAGCCTGATAAATAAGCCCCGTCGGTTGGCGGGGCTTATGAATTTTACTTAACGAGCAGCCTGTAACAGCTCTCGCAATTGTGCCACGCTTTGTTTTTTCATACGCCAGCGCATCACTTGGCTGAGCAGTTGCAGGTAAAGCTCGGGCTGCTCGGCGGGCACGGCAAGCAGCACAACGGTATCTGCGGCATCTTGCGGCCAGGCAATAGCAGGCTCGCATGTGGCAATGTAAATAGCTGCCACGGGTAACCCGGCCACGCGTGCATGCGGTACCGCCAACCCGCGCCCCACATAGGTGGGCTCCTGTGCCTCGCGCTCCAGGGCAGATGCCACCATGGCCTCCGCCTCTTGCTCAAAATGCAACTCTGCCAGCTCTCGGCACAGCTGTGAGATGACATTGTGGTACCCCTGCTGCTCGGTATGCAGGGTTCCTTCGCGCTCAGAAACGAGTATTTTAATGGAATTCATGGCGGTGCGCGCGCAGGGTATCATGAAATAACCCCTCTCGCAAGTGATACTTGCAACTTTTATTGTCATAATTTAACAACTTCTGCCCACAAAAGCACACGCAGGCATGAATTGTAGTATTGCACTGAGGCGTAAAATACGGTAATATAAGCTTACGATGCTCAGGTTGACATACACGCGTGCTCTGGCAGGGCTGGCTTTGGTTACTTTTGGTATGCTGCAAATAGCGGCAGGGCAGGATGCCGCCGTTGCCCCTACGGATATTCCCCCTGCTGCCGCAGAGGATGAGGTTGCCGAAGATGTGGTGCAAACCGTGCAGCTGGGCGGTGAGGAAAACGTGTCCGCCGAGCAGGAGGGCGTGCAAAAAGCCGAGGATTATGACTATACCCCGCAAGTGGATTCCCCGTTTGACGGCGAAACCGATACCGTGGGCAGCAATGAGCAGGCAGATGCCACGGCAGACCGCCTGCCGTCTGAGAACGACCCCTCCCGCATTGCCTACCCCGTAACCCGCCGCAATGCCCGCACCATGTCGCTTACCGTGCCTGCACCGCGTGGCTTGATAACGGACCGCAACGGGCTGGTCATGGCCACCTCCATTGTGGCGTATCAACCCTCCATTGAGTTCGGGCAACTGCAAAATGATGCGGATGAGGAGATTGTGGCCTTGGGTCGCAAAGTTATGGCAGAGTACGAGAAACTGGGCGTAGCTGTCATGGAGAAAAAGGATGAGGAGCTCATCTCCCACTACCGCCACCGCCGCTGGTTGCCGCTGCCCATCGGCCCCGTGCTGCGCAAGCACGAGGTAACCCCCATAGAGGCACAGCTCAAGGCCATAGAGCACGGCTCGCTCATGCCGCGTTACATACGCTATTACCCCGAGGGCGAAACCGCCGGGCATATTCTGGGGTATACCGGCACCCAAGCCAAATTGCCCACCGGCCCCATTAACCACCACGACCCCCTGTTCGAGAAGCAGGAGGGGCGCTCCGGGTTGGAGAGTGTGTTCAACCGCCAACTTGTTGGCCGCCCCGGTGTGTGGCGACTCATGTTTGATGAGAGCGGTACCAAGATTCTGGATGAATTGCAGCAAAAACCCCGCCCCGGCGGCACGGTGGTAACTACCCTCAACCTTAAATGGCAAAAAGCGGCAGAGGAATCCCTGCGCCGCAATACGGCGCGCGAAGACAGCAAGGGTAATAAGCACCCCGGCCGCGGTGCTTTTGTGATGATAGATGTGCACACGGGCGAGGTGGTGGTGCTGGCATCTGCCCCCAACTTTAACCCCAACGTCTTTATCCCCTCCATCTCTCAAAAAGATTACGATACCCTGCGCAATGATACCGCCAATCCCTTGGTATCCCGTGCGTTTGCCGGTGTGTATCCGCCTGCATCCACCTTCAAAACCATCACCATTACAGCGGCACTGCACCACAATATCATTACAGAGAACACCTATATCTATTGCCCGTACAGCATCAATATCGGTGGGCACTCATTCAAAAACCACAGCAGTTTTACGGGGGATATCAACTGCATTAGTGCCTTGGCTAAGTCCAACAACCCCTTCATGTACCAAGTGGCGGCCACTCGAGAACCCCGCATCGGCGCAGAGCGCCTGTGTGAGATGGCTCGCCGTTTCGGCCTGGGCTCTCGCACCGGCCTGCCCATTGCTGATAAAATAGGCAATGTGCCCGATGAGTCGTGGATGTACCGCAACTACTCCCGCAGCTTCATGCAAGGTGATGCCGCCAACATTTCCATTGGCCAGGGCCCGCTGTTGGCCACCCCCTTGCAGGTGGCATACGCCATGGCCGGTATTGCCAACGGCCATTACCTGCCTAAGCTGCACTTGGTGCGTCAAATGCTTGATATTGATGGTAATGTGGTGTACCAATGTACGCCCTCCGTGCGCAACAAGCTCGATGACCTCTCCGCAGATCTCTCTGTGGTGCGCAAGGGTATGCGCGCCGTGGTTTCCGGGGGGTCCGGCCGCCGTGCCAAAATCTCCTATACCGCCAATGCCGGTAAAACCGGTACCGCCCAGTGGGGTAAACCCTCAGATGACTGCCGTTTAGCCTGGTTTGCAGGCTTTATACCCGCAGATAACCCACGCTATGCCTATGCTGCCTTGTATGAGGGCGAGCCACACCAAGTGATATCCGGTGGCCGCATGGCTGCTGCCATTGTGACGGGGTTCTTCGAAAATGAGGAGGTTAAGACAGACCTTAAGGCCGAGTTTGATGCCGCTGTGCGCCGCCCCCTCGGTACGGATGAATCTGCCCGCACCCCCGAGGAAGATCCCGCCGTTATCGAGGCTCGCCGCGCTGCCGAGGCAGAGCGCCGCCGCCGCGAGGCAGAGCACCGCCGCCGTACCGACAACTGGGATGACGGCCGTGGCCGCCATTGATGCTGCCGTACTAGGGCAGGGCATCCGGGCCGGCGGCATCCTCTGATAAGGGCGGTGGCAGAAAGCTGAGCAGCTTGAGGGTCTCTGCCAAGGTGGGGCTTGCCTCCTTTTGTGGCGGTGGGGGCGCGGTTTTGGCCTGCTCCTCTGCCTGTAGCTGGGCAAGCTTGGTGTCCTCTGCCAAGGCCTTAAACTTATCTGCCTGGCTGAACTCGCCGCTTTCATCTCTGAAAATAACGGCGAGCCAGTCACGTTTTTCATCAATGCTCAGGTGGCGTTTTTTGCGCATGAGGGGTGGGGAGCAGGTAAAAAGGAGAAAATCTCTGCAACAAGCTTCTTGCCTTTGGCGGTGAGGCGGTAGTAGCACCAGTCGCCGCAAATGTCGGCCACCAGCTCCTCTGCCTTGAGGCGGCGTAGGCATATCGTGCAGGTGCTGGGGGTGAGCCCCAGGCAGCGCGCAATATCTGCGCTGGTTTCTAAGCCCGCAGCCAGGCCTATGAGCACGCGCTGCATGCTTTCTGTGTGTGGCTCTTCATTAAGGGCATGCAACAAATGGCACGCAAAATCAATGGCTTTCATAATCTTGTTGATACTTATTCACAAAAGTGAATAAGTTGTTTAATGTTTTGGTGTTGAATGTTTAGTGTTACTTATTCTCAAAATTATTCACAAACTTGTTCACAAATGGTTGCGGTGGCGAGCTCCCGCATGGAGCAGGCGGCGCAGGGGGTGAGTATCGTTAGAGTATGATTGTACGGCGTTAAAGTGGGCTGCCTTGGGCAGAACAATGCGGTTGTACTCCTCCATGAGCATTTGGCGTGCCGTGGTGCTGGCGGTGAGCGGTATGCACAGCTTGCAGGCCAGCAGGGTGCAAAAGGCATCCGTAAACAACGGGTCAAACAGGGTGGGGTCCTCTACATCGCTGATGTAGCGCAAGCGTATGGTTTGCTGCGGGCAAAAGACGGCGCGCCCGCGCAGCATCCACCCGGGGGAGGATACCTCCAGCACGCGCAGGCAATCCAAGGGGAGCGTGTGGGGCAGGTGGCGTGGCAGGTCGGATGCCGCGGAGGAGGGCTCCTCGCTGCTGGTGATGATGGCCTCTGCCAGGGCGAAGCTCCAGCGGTTGGTCACCAGCACTTCTCTGCGGGTGGGGTGGTAGTGCATGTAGCACAGGCGTGCGGCGGGCGGGCCGTTGAGGTCTATGGCCTCAAGCGGGGCCTCCCCGAGCTTGGCGAGTGCCAGGTTGCAGATATGGAGTGCGGTTTGCATGTGTTGTTCTATCGCGTTCATGGTGGTGTTATAATGCAGGTGAAATCTGAAACGGCTAAAATGTGGCACGCTTTGAGTATAAATGCAACAAAAAGTGAGCACCCGCAGGCACTTTTCATTTTTGACACAGTGCCTGCGGGTGCTCAAAAATTCTTGCACAATGGCAAGTGGCGCGATATTCTGCGCAGCAATGAACACGGATGCCGAAACGACTGCGCGCCGCTACTACTCCCTGGCCGGGCGTGATTTGGGGGCAGATTTATGCGCCCTGAGCACCAACCCGCATGGCGTGGTGGTGTGGACCCCGCAGCTGGTCGTTTTGATGAAACCCGCAGACAGTCTGCAACCGCAAGCGTGGGCAGAGTTGGCAGAAAGCCCCACCGGGGCGGATGCTTGGTATATTCACCTGTTGGTGGGCAACCTGGCATTGGCCCTGCGCCTGGCGCATACGGTGCCGGCGTATCCCAAGCTGTGTTTTCAGCGTGGGTTGCGCAGCTCTGCTCCGCACTGTTGCTCGTGGGCTCGCATCCTCTCTTTCAGTAAACAATCAACCGTTAACAATATATTCAAATTATGGGATTCGCAGTAAAAACGCCTAAAGCCCCGTCCGTTAAAAAAGAGGTGCCCGTGGTGGCAGAAACGCAGGAGACCGATACTCAAGCCGATTACGAGCAGAAATCTGCCCGCCGCCGCGGGCTGCTCTCCACCATTCTGACCAACAACAGCAAACAAAGCAGCCTGGCCCCCGTTGCCCCTGCTGCCAACAACACAACCCTGGGCTGATTTTTTGATACCATGCAACAAGATACGATATTGAGCAGTTACCAAGCACTCTGTGCTGCGCGCTCCCCGTGGGAGCCCTGGTGGGATACCCTGCGGCGCTATGTGCTGCCCACCCGCCTGCACGAGGAGGAGTCCGTGCCGGATGCCGCCAACGACTCCCACGCCTTGGGCGATACCACCGCGGTGGAGGCTTGCCAAAAACTTGCCGGCGGGCACATGAGCTACATTTGCCCCGGCAATGAAATGTGGTTTAAGTGGACCTGCCCGGACCCGCAGGCGGGCGATGAGGCAGACTCTTGGTACGCGCTGTGCTCCGAGATTGCCAATCGAGAGCTGGCGCTGAGCAATTTTTACACCGAGCTGCACGAGTGTTTTCTGGACCGCGTGGGCTTGGGCACGGGCAGCCTTTTTTGCGGCAGCACGCGCAGCGGGCACTTGTTGTTCAGGCATATTCCCTGCGGTCAATTTGTGTGCGCAGAGAATGATGAAGGGGTTATAGACACCTACATGCGGGAGTTCACCTTTACCCCGCACCAAGCGGCCTCGCAGTTCGGCCTCAAAGCCTTGGGGCCGCGTGCCCGTAGCTTGGCAGAAAACGCCCGCAGCGAGCACGAGGGCTCCCTGCGCTTTCTGCATGTGGTACGCCCGCGCTCCAAGCGAGACCCCCGCCGTGACTCCGCTCGCCACATGCCGTGGCAAAGCATTTATTACAGCTTGGATGACAACTGCGTGGTAGAGGAAAGCGGCTACCGCGAGATGCCCTACATGGTCACGCGCTTTCTCAAGTGGGGAGAATCGCCCTATGGTATTGCCCCCGCCCGTTTGGTGTACCCGGATATCCGCCAAGCACAGTTCCTCAACCGCATCTTGGATATGCTGGGTGAGGTAGCCGCTTTCCCTCGTATTCTGGAGCTTGCCAACCAAGTGGGCGAGGTGGATTTACGCGCCGGTGGCCGCACCCTCATCAGCCCCGACAGCGCCAGCCTGGGGTTCCCCAGAGAGTGGGCCACCCAAGGCAGGTATGATGTGGGCATGGACCGCCTGCGCACCAAGCAAGAGGCTATTAACCGTGCGTTCTTTGTGCCCATGCTCGAGCTATGGGGCGAGCGCAAGGCTCAAATGACTGCTGCAGAGGTGTATGCCCGCGAGAATGAGCGGGTGATGCAGTTCTCGCCCTCCTTCACCCTGTTTACCTGCGATTTCAGGCCGCTCATGGAGCGAGTCTTTGCACAGCTGTGCCGTTTGGGTAAGTTCCCCAAGCCGCCTGCAAGCGTGCTTAAAGCAGACCGCCGCGGTGAGCTGAGCGTTGCAGAGCCGCATGTGGTGTACCAAGGGCGCATTGCCATGGTGTTGCGCCGTGTGCGGGCAGAGGGCATAGAGCGCACGCTGCTGCGCTTGCAGAATATGTTGCCCCTGGAGGCGCAGCTGACAGATCACGTAGACCTAGACAAAATATTCCGCCTGGCAGCAAGGCTGGACGGCGTGCCCGAGGAGGTGTTGCATGCGGAGCACCGTGTGAAACGCATGCGCAAAGTGCGAGAGGAAGCGGCTGAAGCTGCCGTAGCACAAGCAGCCGGGGAGCCGCCTGCACAGGGTGAGCCCATTGGAGATGCCGGCCCACCCTTGGCAGAGCTGCTCCCCGGGGCGGATAATACCCCCGCCCCACGCAGAAAACGCCGCCCCGCCCGCCCCAAATATGAACAAGCAGACCTGCCTTTAGTATGATTTTGCCCGCCCCCGATACAAAAGCCGTAGAGCGAGCCCGTGCAGAGCGCCGCCGTTTGCTCAACCTGTTCGGCACGGCAGATGGCCAACAAGTGCTGGCAGATCTGGAAGCCCGTTTCGAAACCCACTTGCCCGTCTTTCAAGGACAAGCCGGTAGCTATGACCCGCTGGATGCCATGCGCCGCGATGCTCATAGAGAAGTTTTTCTTGTGATTCGGCACCAACTCAAGCTGGCTCGCAAGGAATCTCAACCCACACCATACAATGAAAACCATGACTGATACACAACATGATACTACAGATGAGAAAAAGCCTGCGCCCATGCCCCCGGCAGAGCCCGTGCCCGCACCCGCCCCTGCCGCAGAGCCCCCGCAGCCTGCGCCCCTCCCGCCCGTTACGGATGCCGATGGCGCCTTTGCCCCGCAGTGGTACACCCGCTTTGAGGAGCTGCAGCCCTATGCCGCTACCCTCGCCAAGTTCCGCCGCCCCGAGGCCCTGGCCAAAAGCTACGCCAACCTTGAAAAACTGCGCGGCTACCCCGCCTCCACAGACTCGCCCCGCATGGCGGCCTTTCGGCAGGCAGTGGGGCTTCCGGAGTCTGCGCAGGAGTTCTCGTTGACCCGCCCGGCCGACACGCCCGATGAGATTTGGGATGACTCCCTGGCGGAATCTCTGGCCCGGGTAGCGTATGAGCATGGTGTGCCCGCACCTGCCATGGCTGCCCTGTGCGAGCATTATGCTCAAGAGGGCCGCCTGGCCCTGCAAGCGGCTCATGTGGCTCAGCAAGAGGCCGTTGAACAGGCGGAGTCAGACCTGCGGGCAGACTGGGGCGCACGCTTCGACTCCAACATGAACGCCGTGGGCACTGTGCTGCAAACACTTGGCAACCGCGCCGGGGTAGATGTTGCCGCCCTCATGGAAAACCCCGCCCTGCGTGCCAATGCAGACTTTGCCCGCCTGATGCTTGCCGCTGCCTCCATGGTGGAGGAAGCCCCGCTGCACACCGGTTCCCCCGTCAACCCGCGGGATGAGGCTTACCGCATTGCTCACGACCCCGCCCACCCCCTGCACGAGGCTTACATGCGCACCTCTCACCCGCGCCACAAATACGCCAACGCGCAGTATGACCACTTTGCCTTTGGCAAGTAATATCTATTTGCCCCGCCCTCACCGGCGGGGCTTTTGTTTAAAAAATCATGTGATCCCCGTGAGGGCGAACTGGCATGCAAGGAGCGCAGGTATGGGGCTCTGCCCATTTGCCTAAAAGGCAAATGGGGTGAAACCTCGCGAATGCTCGGTGAAACCTTGCCCCCGTTGGGTGCGCGGTGAAACTTCGCGGCTGTCGCCGCTCAATGATGGTGGTGGGGGTGGGGGACCAGAGAGCGTATGGCTTATTTGCGCTCGAGCATGAGCCGGAATCCTACGGTGGGGGTGCGCATGTCTGCGGGCAGGGGCACGCGGCGGCCAAGGTGCAACTGTTTGGGGCTGAAAGAGGTGTAGTCCCCACCGCGGGTAACGCCGTGGTGGTGCAGGCCGAACTCGGTGGGCCCGGCGTATTGATCGCTCACCCACTCTTGCACGTTGCCGCTCAGGTCATGCAGCCCCAAGGTGTTGGCGGGAAAAGAACCCACTGGGGCGGTGTAGGGGAAACCGTCTCGATACAGCTCAATGTAAAGGTCTTGCGGCACGTGAACCTGGGCAGAGGTATCGGCAAAGTTACCGCTGTCTCGCATGGGGGGCCAGCGCTTACCCCAAATGAACTTTTGCTCGGCAAAGCCTGTGTAGTGGTGGTCTCGCTCGTAGGGGGAGGCGCCATCCTCTGCCGACAACCCGGCCATGAGACTCCACTCAGCATCGGTGGGCAGGCGGTATTGGTCCGTATTTTCAATGAGCCCGCGTTTTTGCTCTCGCTCTGTCAGCCAACGGGCAAAGGCTTCTGCCTCTTGGCGGGATACATTGACCACGGGGTGGTGTTCGTTGCGCTCAAAGCCGGGGTCTGTGGCGGCGGGGGTGCCCGTGGCCTCGCAATAGGCGCGGTAGTCTGCCACGCGCACCTCTGTGGCAGCGGCAAGCAGCCCCGGGGTGAGGGGCACAAATTTTTGGCCGAGGCTGTTAATCCACTCCGCCCCGAACACGACGGAGTTGTTGGCCTGTAGTGTAAGGTTGAGGGAAAGCCCCTTGGGGGATAACCCACTGCGACGCACAGTGGAGTGCCCGGGCAAGCGAACCTCCAACAGGTAGGGGGCAATGGGTACGCGCACGGCCTGCATGGGGGTAACCCCCAGCACCTGCCCGTTGAGCATCACCGTGGCACCGGCGGGGTTGCTGTAAACGGTGATAGGCGTTTTCATCACAGGATTGGTACGCAGGCGGTAGGCGTTCAGGCCATTGTCGGCGGTGTTCGGCTCCACTTGAGAGGTGAGGGAGTGGTCTCTGCCGATGGTGCCGTTCTCCGTACAGCGTTTGGTGAGCCACAGGGTATACGCGCCCATGCCCTCTGCCGTGGTGCGCACCAGACCGCTTTGGGGGATTACCTCGTAGCGAATATCTGCCGCCTCTGCCGAGTTGCGGATAAACTCCTGAAACGCCGCAGCCGTCACAGCGGTGTCTGCCAAGTGAGTGTTACCTTGCGGGCTGTAGGTGGTTCCTTGGGCATCTTGCCAGGTTTGCCCCTGCCGTGGCGGGCGGTAGGGCGTGAGCGCCCCGCCCAGTTTGAGCAGCTCTGCCCCGCTTACCGTGCCGTTCAAGTGGGCATCTGCATAGCCCGCCATGCGCAGCGTATAGTTCACCTTGTGCCCCAATGGCACCTTGACGGGGCCGTAGGGCGTTTCCCCCAAATACTCCGCGTTCTCCGAGTAGACGGATGCACCCGAGGGTACCGAGGTAACAAGCACGCGCCCCTCCGTAGGGGCAGGGGACTCTGGTGCCGGCGGTGCGGCGGTAGGCTGTGGGGCGGGCTCTGCCAGCACGGCTGCGGCGCGTTGCAGCCTCATCACCAAACCGCCCGGCAGAAAATGTGCCCCCACGGCAACCACCAGAGCCAAGCTGCCTAACACGGTAAAACACCCTTTGAGCTTGTTGCCCTTGGGGGTGCCTGTGGGGCGTTTCTTTTTGCGGGTGTGGGCGGAGTACCCGCGCAGGGCATCCAGCCTATCTGCCAATACCTGTGCGGTGGTAATGCTGTTTTTGCCCACAATAGGCTCTGCCGCTGCACAGATGATGTTATTGAACTCGTGCCAGCGTTTGGTGGGTGTGCCCTCCGGCAGCTCTGCGGGCAATTCCGGAAAATCCAGCCTATCCTTGCCCGTGCTCATTTCATACAGCACCTTAGCCAAGGCATACACATCCGCCCTGGGTGTGCCGGGGCCGTCCGGCGGTATATAGCCCTCCGTACCCACAAAACTGCGCTTGCTGTTGTGGGCCACCAAGCCGGCATCCGCCAATTTGGCACGGCTGTTTACAAAAATGACATTGGCAGGCTTAACGTCTCGGTGTGTCAGCTCCTCCGCATGCAGCCCGGCCAAGGCATGTGCCAGCTGGCTGCCTACCTCCAGCACGTAGTCCAGCGGCATGGCGTGCAGCCCGTACAGCTGCATATCGCTGCGCAAGGTGCGCGGCATGTAGGCGGCGGGGTCTATGTGTATGCCCGTGTAGGCATCATCCGCAAGCTCCATCACATAGTAATAATACGGGTACTCCCCCTCGTGTCGCCCCACGTGCAAAATATGCACCAGCCCGGGGTTGTTGCGTGCTATGGGCTCATATTGCAGCACCCCCTCAAACTCTCGGATAAAGCTGCGCTCGTCATCAAAATCCTCTCGCCACACCACCTTTACCGCGCGGTGTGCCCCCGTTACCGTGCGGGCCAGCCATACCTCCCCGTATGCCCCCGTGCCGATGATGCGCAGTATCTCATGGTCCGCTATCACAGGGGCAGTCCCTTCCGGCCGCCGCGCGCGTCTTTGCACGGGGCGTATCACTTGAGATACCGGCTCGGCCACCTGCCGTTGTGGTGGCACCTCTGCCGGCGGCTCTGGCTTCACCATGGGCATCGCCTGCCATTATACCCCTTTACCCCCGCCCTTGGCAAGCCGCTTTTTTTGCCCTTTTTTAGCTTTTTTTACATTTTTTGTGAAATTTGGCTTGCATTGTCGGGGCGTTTGTGTTTTAATTCCCCCGCAACCGCATCCAATGCGCACGTGGCGGAATTGGTAGACGCGCTAGTTTCAGGTTCTAGTGAGTAATGTCGTGGAGGTTCGAGTCCTCTCGTGCGTATAACTGAAAATGAGGGAGTTACCGTAAAAAGTAACTCCCTCTTGCTTTTGGAAGCATTCTCAAAAATGCCCTGAAAACGGCTGAAAACGCATACCAGCAACTCGGATTTTACTCGGACGCTATACGCCTTATTATCAACAGGAAAGACAAAAAGGGGATTTTCTAGTGATAAGCCGTTTTCTCGGATACTTCACAGGGGCATCTCTCCGTCACCTGCCCCACAGGCTCACTCACCCTGTTTCTGACCGAGGTCGGGTAAGAGCCCAAGATAAGCCGCGATAGCGGCGACCCGTCACGGCGTAGGCTTGCCATCCCACCCCCACAAATTGGTATTTGTGGGGGGGAATACTATCGGAGTGTTGGACTTTAGTCCAACATTTATTATAAAGGCATGCCACCAATAAAAAGTGGGACATAAGTCCCACCCTACGATATAAACAAATTGCTATCTTTGGCGAGTTTTTCGAGATCCTCAAAAATCGTAACTCAGAGATTCCCATTTTAGTAAATTGTTACCACGCGTTATTCGCCTTCAAGCTTGTTAATAGCGACGCAGCTAAAGTAGTACGCCCCCACCAGTGCGATAAAAGGGGCCTCAGCGGTCCATATAACAGCGTTGCAAGCGGTTTCCGCCACCCAGGCGGGGCCCAGCAGCAGGGTGCGCCCCAAGCCGCGCTCTGCTCCTCTTACCGGGAAAGCTGTCGTTTGGTCATATTTGATACATTTTGCGGATTCAGGGAAAGCGTCTGTGGGTTGTTTCATCTTCAGACGGCGCCATTGGGAGCTTTTTTGATCTTTGACCCGCAGCGGGCGGAGCTCTTGGGCAGGGCGGGTCTGTTTTGTGGTACCCTCCGGTAGTTTCATCATGTTATCCACCTCTTTATCAGAAAGCGGGAAATAGTAGAACTCGCTTGGCTCGTAGTCGGTATAGTAGAGGTGTGGTGAGGCGAAGTTTCCTATCAGGGCCGTATTTTCTTTGGCGTAGCGCATGGCTAACATGGTGTAGTAGTTGCCGTGGTGTTGCCACAGATTCATTTGGTGGTGTTTAAAATCCCTGTAGTAGGGATGCTTCACAATGGGCACTCGTTCATCTGCCGGTCTCAGTTGCTCTGTCAGGTACATTTGGTGGCAGGCTGCTAAGCTGAGGCTGCATAACGCTGCTGCTGCCCTAGTGGTTTTCATGCTCATAGGTGTCTGTTGTTATAAGGTAAAAAAAACAGCCGCATTGTCGGGCAATACGGCTGTTTCAAAAAAAAGTTGTATCAACTTCTTAGGCTTGCTGCTGGTCAACCTGCACCAAACGAAGGGGGGTGCGGGAGATGAGCTCGCCGTCGAGGGTAATGTCTACGGAGTAGTTACCGGACTTCTCGAACTTGAGGCCCTGGAAGTTCATGATAAGGTTGCGGGTGAAGAAAGATACACCCTCGGGCAGAGCCACCTTGAGGTCGCCGATGATGGGCATGCGCTCGGGGTCGAGGGCAACACCGTCCTCATCGACGATGGAGATACCGAGCTTGTGGTCACCCTGATCCTCGGGCATCATGCAAAGACGCAGAGCCAGAGCGCAGGCGGGGTGAATAACGGGGAATTGACGGGCAAAGAGAGTATCAAAGGCACCCTGAACGCAGAGCTTGCCCTGATAATCGGCGGCGTAGTCGCAAAGTACGGCAACTTGAATATCCATAATAATGATGTGTAAATTAGATGTTGAAAGGAAGCTCCGCCGCTGAAATTTAACGCGGGAGAGATAACGCTCTGATTTATACCAAAATGCCCGCGGATTGCAAGCTAAAACTCCCCTTGCTTTGTCATGCTGACAGAATTAGCTTATTTAAGCACTCTGCCTATGTCTCGGTGGGCGGCAATAAATACGGGTATGGCAGAGATGAATATGCAGATAAGGAGTGTGGTGCCAATGAGTTGTATCTCTGTGGTGATTTCATGCAGCCCAATGCTGTAATTGCCCAGTTTCAGCAATTGTGTTACAATAAACTTTTGGGCATACATAAAGGTGTAAAGAGCCGCCGCGGCAGAGCCGAATACCAGCAGCAGGTTCTCTGCAATGAAGGCACCTACCAGCAGAATGGGGCGTATGCCGAAACTCTTCATGAGGGTGTAAATATACTCGTTCTGGCGGTATTCTATACCCGCCAACGCAGTGAGCAGAATGCCCACTATAATGCTGATACCCAAACAGAAAGCAATGCGGCATTGCAGCTGCTTGCTCAGGGCATCTTCCAGTTGTTTGAAAATGGCTGCGGCAGATATGATATTGGCTTGTTTGCCATCCAGTTTCATGTAGGTGCGCAAATACTGCTCCACATGCTGGGCCTCTTGCGCAGAGCTGATATTGGCCATTTTCAGAATCAGAAAGGGAGCACCATGCGATATATCCACCCCATAAGGCAGGGAGTCCGGCTGCACCAGCAGGGCGCGTTGGCCGATAATGCGGTTGAGCAAATGATCCTGTGGCAGTTTGAGGTTTACAGCTTGGTATTTCTCTTTGTTGACGGTAACGGTGGTGGGGCCAAGCTCACTCTGCCTTTTTGCGTTGACCAACACGGTGGGCAGCCCGTTTTTATTCATGAGCGGCAACATTTGCCCCAGGTGCTGAAAATCAAAGGTGTATATGGGCATGCTGCCGTTCTCATCCGCGGCGGAGCCAATGGAGACTAGCGCCAGTGAATCCGCATTCAGAATCTCTTTGAGCTCTGCGGCTCTCGGAAAAACAGTGGGTGATTCCGGGGTGGCATGCGCATGCATGATGACGGTGTCGCCACCGTTTTTCACAATTTTATCAGTAATGATTTTGGCAGATATGGCGTAGCTGCCCATGCCGGCCAGTGCTGCCAGCGTGAGGAAAAACACCACCAGCACGCGAGCTAACGGGCTTGATATGCGCGAAAGCCAGCGGTGCAGGGTATCTTTAGCAAGATACAGAATTGTCAAAATCAATGATTTCATCTGCCAGGTCGAAGAGTCGGCTGTCGTGCGTGCTGATAATGCAGATGCGTTTGGCGGCATCTTGCATGATGAGTTTTTTGATGATATCTGTGTTGGTGTCATCCAAGCCCGAGGTAGGCTCGTCCAGCAAAATGGTGGGGGCATCCTTCATGAGGGTGCGAGCCAAAGCAGCGCGTTGCGCTTGCCCGCCGGAGAGCTTATCTGCCCGGCGGTGGCGCAGCTCTTGCAACCCCAAATCTGCCAGCAGGTGCTCAAAGCGTGGCTTCCATTCTTTTTTGGGCAACACGGCCATCTCTGCCGCTAAGCGCAGGTTGCGCTCCACGCTCATGAGCGGCAGCAGGTTGATACCCTGGAACATGTAGGACACATCCGTGCGGTGGTAGCGGCGGCTTGTTACCTTGCGCCCCGTGGGGGTGCTGATGCTGCCTTTGCCGGCTTTGAGGTAGCCTGCCAGCAGTTTTAACAAGGTTGTTTTACCGGACCCCGAATAGCCTTTCAATATGGTAACCCCCGGGCGAAACGTGTGTGTAAAGTCTGTGATGACCGGTGTGTGCCGGTTGTAGGCAAAATGCACGTTTTGGCAGATGAGTTCCATGGCCCTGTGGCAAGGTTACGGTTGTTTGCTGAGCACCAGCTCCCTGGTGCCGACAATGAGAATGCTGTAGCCGGGGTACGCAATCTCCACCAGTTGCGCCCAGTCATCGCAATGAACCGCTTGCGGGTGGGCTGCCAGTTGGGCTTTGCTTATTTTTAACACCTCTCCCTCGGCCTCGTAGTGCAGGGTGGCGGTGTAGCGGCTGCCCAACATGCGGTGCGCTGTGGCGTGGTCTTCTTGCGGAATCTTGAAGTAGTAGATGAGGGCATCCCCGTTGCCGGCGCGTTCTATCATGCGGCGGGCAAAGGTGCCGTTCAATTTTTTACCCTCCGGCAGGGCCACGCTGACGCTGAACTTTTCCTCATTGAGCAGGGAGTTTTCGCCCTCTACAATGGAGATGGTGATGTAGTATGCAGAGTCATCACACACGGTGGCAAAAGTGCGCATGTTGTTTTCCGGCAGCTTGAAACCCTGCTCACGCTCCTGCGGGTTTTCCGGCAGGGGTACATTGTACTGTAATTGTCCGTCAAAGGGCATGCGTACGGTGAGAGGGTCGTGCTTGAGGTCAAACTCGCGCTGTTTGCGACGCTCCAGCGTGGCAAGCTCTTTTTTCAGCAGGTCAATGCGGGAGTCTATGTCTTGCAGGGACTCCGGCGTGGGTTGATTATCCGCCCCCTTAAAATCCGTGTTATAGCGGCGCTCTCCCTCGCTGAGCGACAGGTAGAACGCCACCTGGCGGCGCTGGGCCTCCAGCTTGCGCATTTCATCCTGTTTGCTGATGCGCTCGCGGGCAAGGGTCAGCTCCATATCCTCGCGGTCATGCTGCGTTTGCTCTTTGTCGATAATGGCAATGATATCGTCTTTTTTCAGGCGTTTGCCGGGTTCTGCCAAGTCGGTAATAAGCCCGTTTTCCTTGAGGTGAATCTCACTGATTTGCTCCGGTACGATTTTTGCCGGATACTTGCCCACGACAATGGACTCACCTGCCGCCCCCCAGGCGGTGGTGAGCCCGCAAATAAGGCTGATGCAGAAATGGCGCATCTTGTGCAGCTGGTTACATGGGGAAACCGAGTCCGCCGGTCACTTTGCGCATCTCTGCCTCTGCCATGTTCTTGGCGCCGTTAAGGGCATCTTGCACGGCTTTGAGCACTAGGGATGAGAGGAACTCGGCGTCATCCGGGTCCACCACGGCGGGGTCAATGGTCAGGCCGGTAATCATGCCCGTGCCATCTGCCACGGCTTTGATTTTGCCGCCGGCGGCCTCTGCCGTATAGCTTCTTTCGGCAAGTTGAGCTTGGGCTTTAGCCATATTGGCCTGCATGGCCTGAGCCTGTTTCATAAGTTTTTGCAGATTCATGGTATGTGTAATCAGTTTTTGATGAGTGTTGCGTGAAAAGTTTTGAGAGCCTGCTCAATGAGCGGGTCTTGGTAGAACTCCTCCTCTGTGGGTTTTAAGGAGGGCGTGGCCGCTTTTTTCTCCGGTTCAGCGGGTTGTTTGGGGGCTTCCTTTTGCACGGGCTTGGGTGCAGGTGCAATTTCCTCAAACTTAGGCGGGGGCAAAATCTCTACGGGGGTGGGGGCTGCAACGGCGGCATCCGTCACAATGCGCAGGGTGATGCTGCGGCCGCAGCGTGCTTGGGCTTGCTCGTTGAGGGCGCTGATAATGTTCTCGCTCAGCAGGGCGTCTCTGGTGTTGACATCCTCGGGGTGTATGGCAATGTAGAGCAGCCCCTCGTCATCTTGCATGAACATGGTGGGGCCCACCATGCTGCCGCTGATGGGGGATGCCTCGCACGCGGCTGCCAACATGGCATCCCAGTCCTCGGGGGTGACGGGACGGGCGGTTGCCACGGGCTCCTGCGGGGTATCTGCCGGCACGTCAAAAAGGGGGGGCGGGTCATCCAATTGCTCCAAACCCGGCGGCATGGTGACATCTTCTCTCACCGGGGAGGGCTCGGGCTGCGGCTCGGGCTGCGGGGCCGGGGCAACCGGTGCAGGGGCCGGCATGGGGGCAGGGGCTGCTGCGGGGGCGGCCTGTTGCACCTGCGGCATGCTGACGGCAGGCAGGGTTACGGTGGCAATGGGGGTATCGGGCAGGGGGGCACCGTTGAGGGCGCGCACAATGTCGCTTATGTTGGCCTCTGCCAATGAGTGCACGGCTTGTATGAGCCCCATCTCCAAATACAGGCGCTTGTTGCTGCTGTGGCGCATTTGTTCCTCTGCACGGGAGAGCACCTCCATCAAACGTATAATCTTGTCAACGGGGGTGCGCTCCAACAGGGTGGAGAGCGTCTCACGCCATTGCTCGGGTATACCGCCGCTTGCCTCTTGCGGGGCTACTTTGGTGATAAGCAGTTCTCTCACCGCACCCATCAGCTCGGCCAGCAACTGCCCCATGTCTCGCCCGGCCTCTGCCAGCTCGTGCACCAAGTGCAGCAGGTCCGGCAGGCGGCGGTCCAGTATATACACCAAGGCGCGGGCTACGGTTTCACGCCCGGTTACGCCGAAAATGTCATTAACATTTTGCTCATCAATGTGGTTGCCGCAGAAAGATACCAGCTGGTCGAGCATGGATTGCGCGTCTCGCATGCCGCCCTCTGCTACCGTGGCAATGGCAAATGCGGCACTCTGTGTCAGGGTTACACCCTCATTGGCGGCAATGTTCACCAGGTGGTTGGCGATAATGTCCGTGGGTATGGGGCGCAGGTCGAAACGCTGACAACGTGATAAAATGGTGGGTAAAATTTTATGCGGCTCCGTGGTGGCGAAAATGAACATCACGTGTGGCGGCGGCTCCTCCAGCGTTTTGAGCAATGCATTGAAAGACTCTTTAGTGAGCATGTGTACCTCGTCTATGTACACAATGCGGTAGCTGCCGCTTGAGGGGGCAAACTGCACGTAGTCTCGCAAATCTCGTATGTTATCAATACCGCGGTTAGAGGCACCGTCAATCTCCTGCACATCCAGATTGCGCCCCTCGGCTATCTCCCTGCATACCTCCTCATCCGGGTCAAAGTCTACCTTGGGGCCGCCGGAGCAGTTGAGGGCTTTGGCAAAAATACGCGCGGTGGAGGTCTTGCCCGTGCCACGGGGGCCTACAAAAAGGTACGCGTGCGCCAAGCGCTTCTGCTCTATCGCATTGCACAGCGTACGCACCACGTGATCCTGCCCCAGCACATCCTTAAATGTGCGCGGCCTGTATTTTCTGGCAAAAACCTGATAACTCACGCCCCGTATTCTACCCTATTCTCTGCGTGCCCGCAAGGTTAAAATCCTGTTTGTACTGTCTTTGTCGTGTCAGTTTGTATCACCTTGTGCGCACACGGGTATGTGTTACTCTGTTTTTTCTTCAGCCCCTTCCGTTTCTCTGTTCCAATAATCGGTGATATCAAACCAGAGCTCTGCGGTATAGACGGCATCCGCTGTGCCGACGATTAATGTGTGCACGTCATACACTATGCCGTTATCCCCTTGAACCAACCCTTGCGTTTCATGGCTTATCTCTGCCGGTAAAGCACGTATGATGCAGTATTGCAGTGGTACAGCATCTTCTGTTGCCGGCATTTTCCAGGCTGTATCGCATGTGGTACCCGGCCCACCCTTGAGCTCAAACCCTAACTCTGCCACCGTGGTTGCATATATTTCCTCAAGCTCGGCAATAAGCTCCGGCGGGGCAGGGGGCAGTTCCACCACCTCGGATACCGGTATACCGAGTTGCTCTGCTAAGGCTAATGAGCCGAAGGCTTGTTTTTCGTACAGGCGCTCTTCTGCGGCATTTAACCTTGCCTCGGTAAATCCTTTTTGCTCCAGCATGGGGGCGACATCCTCTTTGCGGATATTGTGCTCGTTGAACAGCCTTTTGACGTGCATGCTGCATTGCTCAAGCGTAGAGGCTAAAGCGTCTGCGGATTCTTTATCTTTAACGGCTTCCATCTGTTCACAGATGGTGATGATAATGTCGCAGGCCTCTTGCAGGGCTTGCTCGTATGTTTGTGTTTCTGTTTGAACTGTCGGCGCGGTGGCAGGCGGCGGGGTTGCGGCAACAGCTGCACACACTGCAATTGCCATGGCAGGAGGGGTAAGAATGCTGAAAAGTTTCATGCTCATTCTATAACATAAATGCCGCGAAAAAGCAAGGCGGTATTGATATAACAGCGCCTTATTTTTTCTTGGGTTGGCGCAACACCTTATACATGGTGCGCCCTAAGGATGCGTGATGATTGAGCGGTAAATCCGTTTCATACGCCCATATCATAACACCTCCGAACTTGTTTTCTTTGGCCCAAACGCATTTTTCATGAATGAGTTTTCGCCCGTTGAAGGAATGCATGGCCCCATCGCTGCCGTCTTTCTTTTTGGCCCGAAAGGTGTTGACATCCGGCTTGAGGTTGGGGTACCATTTATAGATTTGGGAGTACCCGTATTGATCTGTCAGTTTACCTTGTTCATTGCTGTAAAAGGGCAGGCCCAGCACAACTTTAACCTTGGGCATTTTGAGTTTATTGACACAGATGTTGGCTTCTCTTTGGTAGCGCTCCATAGAGGCATGTTGTGCTGCTTGTGACCCGTAGGACATAGTGACAATAAAGTCTATTTGATCTGTCACTTGCATGGTTGGTATGCGGTAATTGACAGATGCTGCAATGCTGATGGATACCCCACTGCCGGCCAATTCCTCCCGCAGTTCTGCCAAAAAACAGGCAAATTGGTTCCACTGGTTGGCGTTCTCGGGGTATTCCCAATCTAAATCAATGCCTTGGTATCCACGCTCAATAACCCATTTTGCCATGTTTTTTGCCAGTTTCCGGCGTATGGCCGGGCGGTTGTTAATGGCGGTAATTTGCTTGTCTATAAACCCGAATCCGGCAATGAGACGTGCCCGTGAATTTGCCTCTTTGTGTAGTCGTTTTATCTCTGCCAAGGCTTCATCCACCGTTTTTTTGCTGTTGCCGCCACCTGCCCATTGATAGGTGATTTCTCCTTGGTTGGAGATGCTGTAGGCAAAGTGAATCAAATCCGTAAACAGATTAAAATGCTCCGGGGTGAGGTGAATGGCTTTTTTCGATTTTCCCCACCCCTTTACCCATTTGGGGCGGTAGTAGGGCACAATGCGGTACGGAAACGGGTATACTCGCCCCACCACACGCTCCTCTATGCCGTCCGCCAGCTTCAGCTCCGGTTCTATGATGCTGCCATCTGCCATTTCAATTGCTGTGCACAGGGCATCTACCTTAGAATCACGTTTGATGGTGGGGGGCAAATTATAGCTCAACCACAGGTAAAGGGGGGTATCCCCCAATTCTATATCTGTATTGAATGAAAAATGATTGCGTACGGATGAGATGGCTCCCTTTTGTACCACCGGGTTTTTAGTGTGCAGGGTATAGGCATTTCTGTTACCGGATGCACTCAACTGCGCCCCTTTGAACTTATTGGGGGCAGTGCTCTCTGCGGTGGTGAACTTGAGGCATTTGATTTTTTCTCCGGGGGTGCCGGTGATTTTGAGTTGCAGAACGGGCTGGTTATTTACCCCGGGATAAAAAACACTGTGCGTATGGCGAGCCTCTGCCGTGGCGGCTTGTGCCGTTATTGTTGACAGGAGCAGAGCTGCCGTAATGCCTATGATATTTTTCATGCCGTTAATTTATCATGAAATATTACGGTGTTCAAGAGTGTTTTTTCAGCTCTGTGAATGAATGCATCACCTGCGGCTGTATGGGCGATGTTAAAATTTTAATGTTATGATTTTTTAATTTTTTATCAATAACAATGTAGAAAAGTGGGGAATAAATGCGTTCTCGGGAAGAGGAGGGGGATGCAACTCGCGCGCCCGAGGCTATTTTACACAGATGTAAGCTTGACAAAATATAACAGAAAGGAGTAAGATTCTCACGTGAATACATATTTAAAATGGGGAATAGGGGCTGCCGTGTGCGCAGGCGCAGTGGCAGGCTGGTATTATTACTCAGACTCCGGCGAAGAGGTGGTGAGTTTTCGCACCGCAAAGATTGCCAAGGGAGATTTTGTGTTGAAAGTTCAGGCTACGGGTACCTTAGAGCCCACGGAGCTTGTGGATGTGGGTGCCCAGGTAACGGGTGAGATTCTGGAGTTCGGTACCGATGCAGACGGCAACCGTATCGACTTCAACAGCGAGGTGAAAAAAGGCCAGCTGTTGGCCCGCATAGATGATGAGTTGGTCAAGTTGGCCGTGGAGCGTGCGCAAGCCAGTGTGAAACAGGCAGAGGCCGGCGTGCTGCAGGCAGAGGCCAATGTGGAGCAGGCCAAAGTCAATAAAAATAAGGCGGACCGCGACTTGGAGCGCGCCAAGAAGCTTGGCGTGGGTGAGGCCCTCTCTCAAATGGACTTTGACCAGTACGTGAGTGCTGCGGAAAATGCTGAGGCTCAGCTTACCAGTGCCTTGGCTCAGGTGCAAACCTCTAAAGCCCAGCTGGAGAGCGCCAAGGTGCAGCTCAAGAGCGAGCAGCGTAATGAAAAATACACCCGCATTACCTCCCCGGTGGATGGCACGGTGGTGGTGCGTCAGGTAAACGTAGGCCAAACGGTGGTGAGCAGCATGAATGCCAGCACGCTTTTCCTGGTGGCGCGAGACCTGAGTAAAATGCAAATCTGGACCAGCGTGAACGAGGCAGATATTGCCAAGGTAAAACCCGGGCAAGAGGTGCGCTACTCTGTGGATGCCTTGCCCAACGAAACCTTTACCGGCACCGTCAACAAGATTCGCCCCAATGCTACCATGTCCTCCAACGTGGTAACGTATATTGTGGAGGTGGATATTGAAAACCCGGACCGCAAACTGCGCCCCTACCTGAGTGCCAATGCCAATTTTATTGTGAAAGAGGTAAAGGACTGCCTGCTGGTGCAGGATGCCGCCTTTGACTTTATGCCGCAAGAAAAATACGTGAGCCCCGCTGTCGTGGATAAGCTGAAGCAGGGGCCGCGTCCGCCGAGAAATCCCGAGGGGGATGCCGCTGCAGACCACCCCGAGCCGCCGACTATGGAGCCCGGGTTTACCCCCGCCCGCTTGTGGAAGGTGAATGCCGACAACCTGCTGGAGCCTGTCATGGTGTTGCGCGGGGATAGCGACGGTACCCGCAGTATTGTTAAGGCCATGCCCGGGCAAACCCTGGAGGCCGGTGCAGAGTTCGTGACGGGTGTAATGGTGCAAAAAACACAAGATGCAGCCAAGAGCAAGGATGGCAACAGCCCCTTCGGCATGAAACGCCCGGAGCGCCGTGAGCGCGGTACGGGTGGTGCCGCTGCCAAGCCCGGCCAGAATGCCGGTGGTGATCGCCCCGGCCCGCCCATGTAATCTCTGTGTAATTCAAACCTTTTATTGTTGTGATAGAGCTTAAGAACATCACCAAGGTATACCACTTGGGGGAAATTGACTTGCCCGTGCTCAAGGGAATATCCCTGCGCATTGAGGATGGCGAGTTCGTATCCCTCACGGGGGCATCCGGCTCCGGTAAGTCCACGCTGATGAATCTGCTGGGCTGCCTGGACCACCCCAGCGGTGGTGAGTATTGGATAGACGGCAAAAACGTGGCCGGCCTTAATGCTAACCAGCGCGCTCGCCTGCGCAACCAGCGCATCGGTTTCGTGTTCCAGAACTTCAACTTGTTGCCGCGTACCTCTGCGCTGGAGAACGTGATGATGCCCGCCTACTACGCGCACCCCGCCCGCAGCACTAAGGAGATTCGCAAGCGCGCGCTGGAGCTCATAGACCTGGTGGGCCTCACGGAGCGTATGCACCACACGCCCGCCCAGCTCTCCGGTGGGCAGCAGCAGCGCGTGGCTATTGCCCGCTCTCTTATCAATAATCCCGGTATTCTGCTGGCGGACGAGCCCACGGGTAACCTGGACTCCACCACCTCTGTGGAGGTCATGAACATGTTCCGTGACTTGAACCGTAAACAGGGCATTACCGTTATCATTGTAACCCACGACCCCAAAACCGCCGCCTTTACGGACCGCGCCATTAACATGTGCGACGGCTTGATTATGGAGGGCGTGTCGGATGAACTCTCAGCCACTCTCAGCAAATGAAATTCGGTACTCTTTTTCTGACGTGTCTCAGTGGGCTGGTGCGCAACCCCATGCGTGCAGCCCTCACGGTGCTGGGTATTGTTATCGGTATCGCCGCCGTGGTGGCCATTATGGAGATTGGTGAGGGCTCTAAAAAACAGGTGGCAGAAAAGTTTGCCTCCATGGGTACCAATGTGGTGACCATTTACGGTGCCTCCGTAAGCACGGCAGGTGTTAACACCGGTATGGGCGGGCGTGCCTCGCTGTTCCCGGCGGATGCCGATGCCCTCATGAAGGAATGCCCCGAGTTTGTTAAAGCGGCCTCCCCCGTGGTGCGTGCGAGTGGCCAGGTGATTGTGGGTAACCAGAACTGGAGCCCCAAGTCCATTATGGGTGGTAATGAGCACTACCTCTCCATCGAGGGCTGGAAAGTGGCTAAGGGTAACGCCTTTAACAAAAAACAGGTGGAGGAGGCCTCTCGCGTGTGCCTTATCGGTAACACTATTGCCAAAGAGCTCTATGCCGGGGTGGACCCCATTGGGCAGGATATCCGCATTAAAGATGTGGTGTTTACCGTAATTGGTGTGCTGGAGAGCAAGGGCGCAGACGGCATGGGTAATGACCAGGACGACTGCATCATCCTGCCGTGGACGGGTATCCGCACGCGCCTGATGGGTGCCAGTGGCTCTGCCACCATCTCCAAGGGTGGTGCTGCCAATGCCGCCACGGTGTCCTCTACCTCCACCTATTCAACATCGGGTATCAATTTTTACCCGGGCAGTGGGGATATTCAGCCCTACACCAACGCGCCGCACCCGCTGCGCACGCGCACGGTGGATTCCATATCCGTGCAGGTGCACGAGGGTAAGGAGCCCTCTGCCGCCATGGATGCCATGACCCCCATTCTGCGCCGCCAGCATGATTTGGACCCCGGCGTGTTGGATGACTTTAACATGAGAGACCGCTCCCAGTTCGTTAAAATGATGACGGACACCACCGCCACCATCAGCAGCTTGCTGGTAGCCGTGGCTATGATCTCACTGGTTGTGGGCGGTGTGGGTATCATGAACATCATGATGGTATCCGTAACCGAGCGTACCAGAGAAATCGGCCTGCGCATGGCTGTGGGTGCCCGCCCTATGGATATTATGTTGCAGTTCCTGCTGGAGTCCATCTTGCTGTGTACCATCGGCGGCATCATCGGCATAGGGGTAGGGCGCGCGGCCTCCATCTTTGTGAGCGAAAAGATGGGCTGGCCCACCGCATCCTCCGTAGAGGCCATGATCCTTTCCGTATCCGTAGCGGCCGGTATCGGCATCATCTTCGGCTGGTACCCTGCTTGGAAAGCCTCTAAACTTGACCCCATTGATGCACTGCATCACGAATAATTTTAACAAAATAAAACGCACAGATATGAAGAAAACACTTTTTACCGTTGCCTTGGGTTTACTGCTCAGCTCTTGCCTGCTGGGCCCGAACTTCGGCGGTGCCACGGCTGAGCTGCCGGAGACGTGGATTAACCACATGCCGCCGTCCACCACTCAGCATGACCTCACCACCTGGTGGGCTGCCTTTGGCGACTCCCAGCTCAATCAGCTCATAGAGTCCGCCTTTGCCAATAACCCGGATATGGTGAACGCCGCGCTCTCCATTGCCCGTGCAGAGGCAGAGCTGCGCTCCACGTGGTCCGGTATCCTCCCCTCCGGCAGTGTCGGTTTGGGCGGTACCAATGCCGGCGATTTTCGAGATTCTAATTCTCATGGCAGGTGGAACGGCAGCCTCTCTCTCTCTTGGAAACCGGATGTCTGGGGTGGCACGCGCCGCCAAATTGAGGCATCCATGGCCTCGCTGGGCTCTACGGTTGCGGCTGCCAATGCCACGCGCACGGCTATGGCATCCTCCGTTGCAACGGCATATTTTGAGTGGATTTCCGCTAAAGAGAGTCTGCGTATTGCCAAAGAACAGTTGGAGTTCCAAGAGCGCACCTTCAATATCGTAAGCAAGCGTAAAGAGGCCGGCATGGCCTCCGAGCTGGATGTGGAGCAGGCTCGCTCTACCATCCTTTCCACCCGTGCGCAAATCCCCGGGCATGAGGCTACCATCAAAACCTGCGAAAACGCTTTGGCGATTCTGCTGGGTACCACGGTAAACAACGTGCGCCTGAGCATGCCCTCCGCCTCCACCTACAACAAGATTCCGCGTGTGCCCACGGGGCTGCCCTCTGAGCTGCTGCGCCGCCGCCCGGATATTATTCGTGCCGAGTATGACCTGCACCGTGCCGTAGCCAATGTGGGGGTTGCCGTGGCTAATCTGTTCCCCTCCGTCTCGCTCTCCGGCAGCACCTCATCTTCCGCCGGGTCAGACTTTGCACACTTCTTCTCCACCGCCGGGTGGAGCTTGGTGGGCAATGTGAGCCAAACAATCTTTAACCGTACGGCGCTTAACGAGGCAGTGAATGTGGCGGAGATTGCCGCAAGCTCTGCCGGCCAGTCCTACCGTAAAACTGTGTTGGCTGCCTTTGCTGAGGTTGAGGAGTGCCTCATCCTTTACGCCCGCCTCACCAACCAGTTGCCTCAGTATGAGGCCTCCGTTCAGGCCAACAAGAAGGCTGCTGAGCTTTCCATGCGCCGTTACGAGGCCGGTGAGTCAGACTTCCTCAACGTTGCCTCTGCAGAGCGTGCCTGGCTCTCCTCGGAGCTGAACGTTATCTCCACCCGCCAGCAAATCCGCATGGCGCTCGCCCGCCTTTGCACGGCCCTCGGCGGTGGGTGGAAATAATCTGCCGCTCAGATTTTACCCGTAAATAGTGAATTCGCTTTACAAAACGGGTAAAATCAGTATAATACTGGCAACATGAACACGGAAATTTTACAAAAGGCAGCCAATGAGGCCAGAGGTCTTGCAATAGATGCAATTTTCGACAAGGCGTCCGGGCACATGGGCTTGCCGCTGGGCTGTGCGGAAATTGGTGCTGTATTATACGGTGAACTGCTCAATATCAACCCTTCAGAACCGCGTTGGCTTAACCGAGACCGCTTTGTGCTTTCCGGTGGTCACGGCTCCATGTTCCTGTATGCCTGGTTACACCTGAGTGGTTTCGGGGTAACGATGGATGATGTCAGGGCTTTCCGTGCCAAGGGCTCTAACACGCCGGGGCACCCTGAGTACCGCTGCTGCCCGGGTGTGGAATGCACCACAGGCCCGCTGGGGCAGGGTATTGCCAACGCCGTGGGCTTTGCAATCTCCGCCAAGCATGCAGCTGCTCGCTTCAACACGCCCGAGCATGAAATCTTCTCTCAAAACGTCTATTGCTTAGCCGGTGACGGCTGCATAGAGGAGGGTATCTCCCGCGAGGCGGCAGCCATTGCCGGTTGCCTTAAGCTGGATAACCTGGTGTTGATATATGATGCCAACGGCATCACCCTCGATGCCCCCATTGAAACCACGCAGATTGATGATGTAGCCGCAGCCTTCACCGCCCAAGGGTGGGATGCCGTTACCATAGACGGTAACGACCTGCAGCAGGTGCGCAATGCCCTGCGTACGGCTCGCCTCGAAAAGAATGGCCGCCCCAAACTCATTATCGCCAAAACTGTTATCGCCAAGGGTGTGCCCGGCTTTGAGGGTACTACCAAGGGCCACGGTGAGGGCGGTGCCAAGCTTTGGGCAGAGGCCCACGCCAACTGGGGCTTGCCTACGGATGAGCGTTACTACGTGTCTGACGAGGTGCGTGCCTACATGGCATCCGTTAAGGCGGAGCGTGAGGCTGCTTATGCTCAATGGAAAGAGGTGTACAACGCTTGGTGCACCGCCAACCCCGATAAGGTGGTAGAACTGGCAGACGGTATTGACCTGGCTGCTAACGGTTTGCATGCAGATAAATGCTCTGCCCTCATCCCTGCCTTTGCAGAGGGTGCCAAGCTGGCTACCCGCGCTTCCGGGGCAGATGCCGAAAACTACATTGCAGATGCCTGCCCGGGCTTCCTCTCCACCAGCGCAGACCTCTTCTCCTCCAACAAGAATTACCTCAAGAACGGCGGTGACTTCTCCGCCACCAACTACGCAGGCCGCAATTTCTGGTTCGGCATCCGCGAGCACGCCATGGGTGCCATTTGCAACGGTATTGCATATGATGGTCTCTTCCGCGTATCTGCCGGTACCTTCTGCGTGTTTGTGGACTACATGCGCGCTTCCATTCGCGTGGCTGCTCTCTCTGAGCTGCCGGTTACCTATGTGCTCACTCACGACTCCGTAGCCGTGGGCGAGGACGGCCCCACCCACCAGCCGGTGGAGACCGTGACCGGCCTGCGCGTCATCCCCAATTTGGATGTTGTGCGCCCCGCCGATGAGGAAGAAGCTGCCGGTGCCTGGATGTGCGCCATGGAGCGTAAGGACGGCCCCACCGCCCTCATCCTCACCCGCCAGAATGTTCCCAGCCTTACCGCCTCCACCCCCATCAGCGCAGAGGCTCGCCGCCAAGGTACGCTCAAGGGTGCATACATTGCCCTGCATGAGCAGACTGAGCAACCCGGCCGCATCATCATTGCCAGCGGCTCAGAGGTGTACTTGGCACTTGAGGCTGCCAAACAGCTTGGGCCCGATGTTCGCGTGGTCTCCATGCCCTCCATGTGGCGCTTCAACCGCCAGGAGAAGGCCTATCAGGACAGCATCCTGCCGCCCTCTTGCACCCGCCGCCTCGCTGTAGAGGCCGGCAAGAGCGACCTCTGGTACCGCTACGTCGGCACACAGGGTACCATCATCGGTATCGACCACTTCGGCTTCTCTGCCCCCGGTGAGGTGGTGCTCAGCGAGCTCGGCATGAATGTGCCCAACATTGTAGCCCACGCTCAGGCTCTGTAAGCTGCGCAATAAAAACTTATCGGCAGCCATTTTTCCGCAGTGATGAATGGCTGCCGTCTCTCTTTTTACACAACATGAAAACTATAGCCCATATTGCCCTTTGGTTGACCTGCTTGTGTGCCGTGGCGGCGGACACGCCTGCCACCCCCGTGCTTACCCCCAAGCAAGAGCAAGCCCTGCAAAAAGATGTGGAGGCCATTAAAAAGCAGGCACTGTTGATATGCACCATACGCGACGCCGCCTCTGCGGAAGCCGCATTTGATGAACTGTGCCGCCTGCGCTCTCGCCAAATGATGCAAAAACGCCACCTGCAAAGCATTCGCTTTGAATCCCGCGCTCAATTCCGTGCCGTTCAGGCTCGCTACGGTTGGTCGGAGCAGGATAGCATGGAAAATAAATACCAGAGCGAACGCCTGGGCTCACAGCAATTTTACGGTATTGCAAAATTGGCACGCCTCTTTGGCCTCTCCGCCCAATATGCACAACCAACCACCCCCACCCCGCCTGCGGATGATAGGGAGGCCCTGTGTCAACTACTGCGCACCATCAACAGCCAAGCCACCGCAGATGCCGCTGCCCCGCGTGTGGCCGAGCTCCTGAAAAAATCCGGCATAGCTCCTGCCCTCATCATGGGCTACCACCCCGAGGCCGACTATGAAATCCGAATGTTGCATGCAGAATACGTCAGCCTGCATGCCGTCGGTTTTTACGGCTCCGCCCCCCTGCGTGCTCTGTGGCAGTGAATGCCGGTTGGCAAATCGGCCGTTGCTTTATGCGTAGAATGCCTTATCATGTAAAAAAATGCAAATTTTTTTCATGAGAACCCTTGTCATGTAAAAAAAATGCGAATTTCTTTACATGAGAACCCTCGTCATGTAAAAAAAATGCAAATTTTTTTACATGAGATAGAGGAGTATCTTCTTCCTCGTTTGAACCCGTAAGGCAGAATAGTTTTTTGACAAATCGGCTGTTGCCTGCTATAATCTCGCGCGTCATGAAGATTTACCGTGAGACCGATGCTGAGTTTGCCGCTGCCGTAGCTGCCATGAACCGCCGTGCCATACCCACGGCAGATGTGCGTGAAACCGTTGCTGCTATTATTGATGAGGTGCATGCTCATGGTGATGATGCCCTGTGCGCATACGCGGCCAAGTTTGACCGCGTGCAGCTCTCCCCTGCCGATTTGCGTGTGACAGAGGCTGAGCTGGCCGAGGCTCAGGCCGTTGTGCCGCAGGATGTAAAGGAGGCCATTGCTGCCTCCCTGGCCAATATCGCCTATTTCTCGCAGCAAAGCATGCGCCATGACTGGAGCGGCACCAATGCCCAAGGGTGCGAGGTGGGGGAGCGTTTTGTCCCTTACGACCGCGTGGGTATCTACGTGCCCGGTGGCAAAGCCCCGCTGGTGTCCACCGCCCTGATGACCGGTGGTTTCGCTAAGGCTGTGGGTGTGCCCCAAATTGTGGCCATGACCCCCTGCGGGCCGGATGGCAAGGTGAACCCCGCCGTGCTTGTTGCCCTGCAGGCTGCCGGCGCTACAGAGATTTACCGCATCGGCGGAGCCCAGAGCATTGCCGCCCTTGCCCTTGGCACGCAGACCATTGCCCCTGTGCAAAAGATATTCGGCCCCGGCAATCGTTTTGTGGTAGAGGCCAAGCGCCAGCTGGTGGGGGCTGTGGCTATAGATTTGCTGCCCGGCCCCAGTGAGGTGATGGTGCTGGCAGACCACACCGCCAACCCCGCTTTTGTTGCCGCAGACCTCCTTGCCCAAGCAGAGCACGGTGGCGATAGCGCCATAGCCTTTGTGACTACGTCTGCAGAGCTCCTTACCGCTGTGCAGCAGCAAATTGCCGAGCAAGCCGCCACCCTCTCTCGCGCGGCTTATCTGCAACAGGTGTTGGAGGACAATACCCACTGCTTCCTGGTATCCACGGTAGAGCAGGGGGCAGACATTGTGAACGCCTACGCCCCCGAGCACCTGGTGCTGGTGGTAGACCCCGCCATAGAGGAGCCCACCCTGGCCCGCATCCGCACCGCCGGTGCCATTTATGCGGGCACCTACTCCACCGTTGCCTGTGGAGACTTCCTTGCCGGCCCCAGCCACACCCTCCCCACCGGTGGCTCCGGTAAGTCCTTCTCCGGCATTCGGGCGGACCAATTTCAACGCCGCACCTCCATCGTGCGCATGTCCCCCGCCGCCGCCCGCGCCTCCCTCCCCCACGTCCTCACCTTCTCCCGCGTAGAAGGCCTCGACGCCCACGGCCGCTCCCTGGAGATTCGTACAAAATAATTTTTTCAGTAAATACCAAAATCCCCGCGCTTGGAGAACCATGCGCGGGGATTTTGTATTATAAAAGAGAGAGGGGCCGGTTACTTCCCGTACTCGGCAATCTCCTGCAGTACTTTGATGGTCAGTTGTACGGCGGCGGAGAGGTCGCGGGCATCGAGGATGCCGTTGTGGGAGTGGATGTAGCGGGTGGGTACGCCGAAGACGATGGCGGGGGTGCCGTGCCAGTGGGGGTAAGAGGCGGCGGCATCTGTGCCGCCGGTGCGGCGCACGGTGGCTTGGTGGGGTATGTTGTGCTTGGCAGCGGTGGCCAGCACAAAGTCTGCAAAGGCGGGCGGGGTGATGTTGGTGGGGTCGTAAAGGCGCACTTGCACGCCCTTGCCGAGCACCCCTTGGCGGCAGGTGGAGCTTTGGCCGAAGGTGTCGTCCGCGGGCGGACCCTCCAGAATGAGGGCGTAGTCGGGCACGAGCTCCTCTTGCAGGGCGCGGGCACCGCGGGTGCCTACTTCCTCTTGCACGGTGGCAATGGCGCGCACGGTGCAGGGCAGCTCCATGTCTTTAATGGCTTGCATGGTGCGAATCATGGTGTAAACCCCGGCGCGGTTGTCGAAGGCTTTGCCCATCCATCTGTTCTCCGTAGCCAGGGCTTGCAGTTTAACATCGGGCACCACGCAGCAGCCCAAGCGAATCCCCAGGGCCTCTACCTCTGCTTTGGAGGAGGCGCCGACATCCACAAACAAAGCGTCATCGGGCATAACCTGCTTGCGCTGGCTTTCCGGCAGCAGGTGCGGGGGCTTGGTGCCGATTTGGCCGGGGATACGCTTGCCGCAGCGGGTGAGCACGGTGACGCGCTGGCTGGGTAGGGTGTGGTTCCACCAGCCACCCAGCGGTACAAGCAGCAGGAATCCGTCCTCCGTAACGCCTTGCACCATGAAGCCGATTTCATCCATGTGGGCGATGAGGGCGATGGTGGGGGCACCGGCGGGGCCTTTTTTCTCGCAGATGAGGTTACCGCTGCGGGAGTGGGAGATGGTGCCGCAGCCCTCGAGCTCGGCGGTGATAACGGCGCGGATTTCGTCTTCGAACCCGGAGACACCGGCAGCGTTGCTGCATTTTTCTAAGAGATCTTTGTTGAACATGTTGTGTTGAATCGGTTGGTCAGAGGCTGTGGCTGTGCACACGGCAGCGAGTACCGCGCAGGCGGTGCTTAAAAGAATGCGAGTCATGCATATAACCTATCATGTTAGCAGGTATTATGCAAGGGCAGAGCATGTCAGCACGGTAAAGGGAGAATGGGTTACTTGCGGATTTTGTAGTCGCCGTCGCCCACGGAGAGTACCTCCACGCGCACGCGCTCTAAGCCTTTGTGGGTAAAGCCCAAGTCACGGGCGATGGCGGCAGATACATCGATGAGTCGGCCGGCGATGAAGGGGCCGCGGTCGGACACGCGCGCCTCCACACTCTTGCCGTTGGCCAAGGAGGTGATGCGCACCGTGCAGGGGAGGGGCAGGGTGCGGTGGGCGGCATAATACTCACCACTGCGCAGGCGCTCGCCAATGGCGTTGACGCCGCCGCTGCCATCGTAAAAGGAGGCAATGCCCTCTGCCTTATAGCTCAGGGCGGGGTGCACATCCATGGGTACAAAGCGGTGCCCTTTAATGGTGTAGGGGGATTTTTTGTAACCCTTGTAGGGGTGGCGTTGGCTTTGGCAAGAGGCAAATATGCCGGCAAGTGCCAGCATGGCAACGGTGAGTATGCGGAACTTCATGCCTCAGTTATACCACATATTCTCCCGCGTTAAAAGGGGAAAGTTAGGCACGGGCCGTTTTTTCGGTCACAGCCTTCAAGATGCTTTCTATTCCGGCAGGGTTAGCGGTAATGGGGGTGGCCCAGGGCTCACGGCGCAACCAAGTGCGCTGGCGTTTGGCGTATTGGCGGGTGGCCAGTGCCAGGGTGGTTTCAAGCTCCGGCAGGGGGAGCTCGCCATGCAGGTGTTGGCGTATTAGTGAGAGGCCCAGCGTTTTTTCTGCCGTGGGGGATAGCTCCGCAGGCAGGGCTGCCACCTCTTCAATGGCGCCGTGGCGTAGCATGTGGCGCGCGCGGGTGGCGATGCGGGCATCAAGCTCTGCAACATCCCTTGTAATGACAAAGCCCGCCCCGCAGGCTTGCGGTTGCCAGTTGTTGCGCCAGTAAGAGAGCGGTTTGCCCCCCAGCAGCACAATCTCTAAATTACGCACTACATAGCGCGGGTTTTGCAGGTTGGTGGCGGCGGCGCCCTCGGGGTCTGCCTCTTGCAGGCGGCGCACACATTCCTCTGCGGGCAGGGCCATCAGCTCCGCACGCAGGGCAGGGTCGCTCGGCGGGGCGGGAGAGATGCCGTGGGAGATGAACTTGACATACAAGCCGCTGCCGCCTGTAATGATGGGTACATTGCCGCGAGCCTGCACGGCTGCAATACATTGTTGGGCACGGCGGGCGTGGGTGGCGGCATCATTGTTCTCCTGCACCTCCAAGTTGCCGATAAGGTGGTGGGGGATTCCGCCTTGCTCCTCTGCTGTGGGGGCTGCGGTGAGTATGGGCATGGCGCGGTAAACTTGGTAGGCATCCGCACTGATGATTTCTGCGTTGCCCAGTTGCTGTGCCACTGCCACGGCAATGGAGCTTTTGCCGCTGCCCGTTGGCCCTAAAATGAAGAGAGGAGAAAACATGCTGAAGTACGAATTACGAAGTACGAAGTGAGATTTATGGGCGGTTGTGAGTGGGATAGAGGGCGCGCGCCAGTATCACAAGCGTGATAAAGCTTGCCATAATCAGGCAAAAGGGAGACAAAGACATTAAAGCACGATGCACGGGGTGATTATAATGCGGATAAAGGGTAAATGATAAGTAGGTGCACAAGGGGCTCATGGGGTAGAGCAGCAGCCACCACACCATGCTGGTGCTAAAGCCGGCATCCCTCATTCTGCGGGCGCATAAGGCTGCAAGTATTATCAGCAAAGCACCCCATACACAACAGCAAAAGATGATGATGGAGTTGACCACCCCGGCTGCTGCCCCGTAATATTGTATGGTTAGGTAAATTGTGCCTGCCAACAATGCCGGCACTAAAAAAACATACAGCAACAGCATGCTCCAAAACTCGGTGCGCGTGGCGCAGCCTTTGAACCGGAACAGGTGCTGCCAAGCAAAGGCTATGTTGGACAGCACATTGCCGGGAACCGCCGCGCGCAGTTGCTCATGGCAATGCTCGCAGTAGAGCGGGGGCTGCGCCTGCGCGCCGGGGCTTATGGCGGGGGCGGTGTACCCACCGCAGCGGGGGCAACATGTGGTGAGCCGGTGTTGGGTGTACAGTTGCTGCAGAGGCTCCCAAGCCTCCCCGCCGTCCTTTGCCACAAGGGTGCTGGCAGGTAATTTACCCGTTTTCAGCATGTAAAACAGCTCCTCCTTGCGGTGTGGACCACAAGGCTCGCTGCGGCTGTTCAGGTAATAATACACGGTTTTTATCGTGGGGAAATTCCGTAAACCATTCTGCCTGATGACGGCGTGTGTGTCAAGCCGCAAATCCGCGCAGTGGCGCGGTTTGGCGCGATTTTTTTACCCCGGCACCAAAATGTAAGAAAAAAGCACTTTTGTTGCATTTTTTTATTGCTTTTTCTCGTATACGGGTATAGTATGAGTATTGCAGAAAGGTATTTTGTGATACCTGCTCTGCATCAGAAACAAACCATAACCATAGAATAGGAGGACACAACCCATGCAGACCTCAAATGTAGACACCAACATTGTTGTAACAGGTCGTCACGTTGAAGTGACGGATGCAATTCGCGACTTCGCTACCAAAAAAATCCAGGGTATTCACATTGATTATCCCCGTATTGTGGAAGCTCGCGTGGTAGTAGATGTGCAGAAAGACCGCCAAGTTGCAGAAATCGTGTTGTTCTGTGCGGATCATATCACCATCCAGGCATCTACCGTGGGCTCCGATCTCTATGCCGCTATTGATGAGACGGTTACCAAGATTATGCGCCGCATGCGCAAGCATAAGACCCGCCTCATGAAGCACTTCCGCCCCCACCGCTCCAAGAGCATCCGCAAGCTGGATGAAAAAGTGTATGAGGAGGACGTGCTGGATTACGAGGACTATGACGCCCCCGAGGATCCCAAGCCTGTGCGCATTTCCAGAGAGGGCTATGAGCTCAAAACCATGTACAAGGAGGACGCCATTATGGAGCTCGAAATCTCCGGCAAGCCCTTTGTGCTGTATCGCAACGCCCGCCGCAATGTGTTGCAGATTGTGTACCGCCTGAGGGAGGGCGAGTACTCCATCATAGAGCTGGGCAATGAGCTCAAGGCATAAGCCCGCCGCATAGGTGTTACGCTTTTCCGCAGCCATCCTGCAAAAGTAGCGGGGTGGCTGCGTTTTTTCTTGCGCAGCGGGGCAGGGGTACAGTACAATAGCCGCATGCAGATAGGCTTGGAGCACACGGAAAAAGGCCTGCGCATTACCCCTGCCGGGTGTGCGCCGCGGCTGGAGCGTGCATTCGGCGTATCTGCGGGGCGCGGCATGCTGGATTTGCTGCGCTACGACATGCCTGCCGGGGCTGCACCGGTGCTGGCGTGGCTGCGGGAGCGCGCCCGCGAGCGCATGATGGCATACTTGGCCGCCCTGCGCCGTGGGGAGGAGCCGCAAGCCGCCCTGCATTTGCCGCCCGCTGCCCTGTTGCGATTGCTGGAGAGCATGCCACCCGTGGCGGGTTTGCCCATTGCTGTGGGGGATTTGGCGGCGTGGTTGCAAAGCCTGCACAGCGCGGTAGAGTGGTTGGCCGCGCGAGAGTGCTGCACGGTGGATGCCTGGTTGAGCCGCTTGGGAGAGGGCTGGCAACAGCTCGGTATGCTCTGCTTCCATTTGGCGGAGAACGCGGGGGATGCCGCCCAAGAAGCCCCCTTTGCTTTTATAGCCACCTTTGTACACAAAGCCGGGCAGGATGGCAAAGCCAAACACGCGCCGCTGGGGCTTGCCCCGCGCCTGCTGGCGGGGGATAACGCCGCGCTGCTCTCTCTGCTGCGCCCGCTCAAGCATGTGGCTGCTCAAAATGATTTTTTGGCCGGGCTCATCAACTCTCAAGCCGTGTATAAGCCGTGCAGCTGGGGCTCTAAACAAGCGTACCACTTTTTGGAGTCCATGCCCCTGTTGGAGTCCGCAGGCATTGAAACCCGCATGGTCAATTTGTGGAAAACCCGCCCGCCGCGTGTGGAGCTTGAGGTGCAGCTGGATACCGCAGAGGGGGGCGGCTCCGGCAAGGCGGATTCCTCGCCCTCCGTCAACATCAACTCCCTGCTGCGCTTTTACCCCCGTGTGGTGTTGGGGGACTATAACCTCACAGATGAAGAGCTGGAGCAATTGCTCGCTATGGATGAAGACGGCTTGGTGCGTTTTCGCGGTGAGTGGGTGCGCCTGGACCGCGATAAACTCCAAAAACTGCTGGACAGCTGGCGGCAGGCCACCCGCATGGCGGCGGGGGGAATCCCCCTGCTGGCGGGCTTGCGCTATTTATTGGGCAAACGCAGCGAAACCCTGCCGGACCTACCGCCTGAGGAGGATGGCATGCGCCTGGCCCTGAGTGCCCGGCTGGCCTTGGCGCTCTCTAACCTGCATTTCGGGCAGGCGGAGCCACAGCTCACCCCGCTGTTGGCGGGTATCTTGCGCCACTACCAGCGGGACGGCGTGCGCTTTTTGCTCAATGTTACCGAGTCGGGCTTTGGCGCCTGCCTGGCAGATGACATGGGCTTGGGCAAAACCCTGCAAGTCATCAGTTGGTTGGTGCATTTGAGCCTTTGCGGTACCTTGGGGGCGGGCAAGGGGTGCGCGCTCATTGTGGCCCCGGCATCTCTGCTCACCAACTGGCAAGAGGAGCTGCGCCGCTTTGCCCCGCAGCTGCAGGTGGTGTTGCTGCACCCCTATGCCCTGGGGCGAGAGGGCGCAGATTACCTGCGCACCAACCCCGCTTGGCTCATGCGCAACGCACACGTGGCACTCACCACATACGGCATTGCCACCCGCAACGAGCTGCTGGCCGCAACAGAGTACCCCGCCATAGTACTGGATGAAGCGCAGGCCATCAAAAATGCGGATTCTCAGCGCGCCTTGGCCATCGCCCGCCTGAACAGCCCCCGCCGCGTAGCTATTACCGGCACGCCGGTGGAAAACTCCTTGGCGGAGCTGCGCAGCCTGTTCGAGTTTCTCAACCCCGGCTTGCTGGGCAGCGAAAAAGAGTTCAATGCCATGGTCAAAGACATGGGCAGCGACTACACCCCGCTGCGCCGCTTGGTGCGCCCCTTCATGCTGCGCCGCCTCAAGAGCGACCCCGCCCTGCTGCCGGAGCTTCCGCCCAAGACGGAGCAGGCCGCCTATTGCCTGCTCACCCCCGAGCAAGCGCGCCTGTACGCGCACGAGGTAGACTCCCTGCGCGCCATTATGGCAGAGCCCGACCCCAAGGTGCGCCTCTCCCTCGTGCTCCCCATTTTGGGGCGCCTTAAACAAATTTGCAACCATCCCGCACAGTACTTGGGGGAGACCTGGTGCGACCCCGCCCAAAGCGGCAAGTTTACACGTTTGGGGTACTTGGCACGCCAAATTGCCGCTACGGGGGATTGCTGCCTGGTGTTCACCCAATACCGCAGCATGATAGAACCCCTGCATGAGTTTTTAGCAGATATATTTGGTGCCCCCGGGCTCATGCTGCACGGCGGTACCCCCATTGGAGAGCGTAAACGCTTGGTAGAGCAATTTCAGACTACCGGTGGGCCGCGCTTCTTTGTACTCTCCCTCAAAGCTGCCGGCACGGGCCTCACCCTCACCCGTGCCCGCCATGTTATTCATTTTGACCGCTGGTGGAACCCCGCTGTGGAGAACCAAGCCAGCGACCGCGCCTACCGCATCGGCCAAAAACACCCCGTGGTCATTCACCCCCTCATCTGTCGCGGCACTATAGAGGAGAACATTCACCATATGCTTACCCGCAAAAGCAATATGGCAGACTCCCTCCTCAGCGGCGGGTTAGAGAAACTCCTCCTCCACCTCAGCAGCGCAGAGCTCCTGGCCTTAGTCGGCGCCAAATAATCACTATCCCCATGAAGAGTAAGCTGCAGGATGTGGGTAAGCCGTTGGGGGATTGTGTACTCAAAAGCGGCGTATTTTGACGAATCTTCCTTGGCTGGGGTATCATAAAGCCCATTTATTGTCGTAAGCTTTCTTTTATTTCAATGTCGGCGTAAGTCACTTATTTTTAATTCGTAAACCGCAAATCGTAAATTTGGAAACTCTAAAAACTCTGGTACCCTCACAAATTGGTATTTGTGGGACTCCTCAGTGTGAGCCGCAAGGGGCTTCGTTTCCTACGGCGTTATATGCCCACCCGGAGGGCGAACTGTCCATGTGCCGTAGGCACTCTTCATGCTTGCGTTAGCAAGCTTGCTTACAGCCCCGCCAACCGGCGGGGTGAAAGACCAATAGCCCGGGGTAAGCTGCGCTAGCGGCTTACCCCGGGTAT
>JAFQEF010000114.1 GCA_017399165.1 Akkermansia sp. | reverse complement strand
TGTCGGCCTCCTCGTGTAGCTCGTCGGGCTCTATATTTTTTTGATAATCAGCAGGGGTCGCGCGCGCACTGCGTGCACGCTTGACCCCTGCCTATGTTATTTCGCCCCACAAGGGGGCTTAGAAGTACGAAATGTGAAATACAAAATACGAAGTAGGCAAAGCCTCTGCGACGGCTTGAGATGCTCACACCTACAAATTGCCATTTGTCGAGTTTTTAGAGATGCCCATTTCGTATTTTGTACATTACCATGGGGGTGTTACAGCACCGCAGGATGCCGGATAAAAGACACCGGCTAGTCTTTAGAGTTCATCGATTCTTGGAAAAGTGGCAGAAATGGGGGTGTTTTATCTTGGAAAAAAGGCAAAAATGTGCATTTTTTGCTTGGAAAAGTGGCAAAAATGGTATAGTATTGCGTTGGAAAAGAGGAATTGACTATGCTTAAGCGAAAGATTGACAGTTATTTGGAACAT
Source organism: Akkermansia sp. (assembly GCA_017399165.1). Classification (GTDB taxonomy): domain Bacteria; phylum Verrucomicrobiota; class Verrucomicrobiia; order Verrucomicrobiales; family Akkermansiaceae; genus Akkermansia. Next base: position 5,969 of record JAFQEF010000114.1, on the reverse strand, counting down.
TTTTATTCAACAAGCTCAAAGGCATTATTGGTAACAGGGGCTCGCCAAGTAGGAAAATCGTTTTCCATACGTGAGTTCGGCAAGCACTATAAGAGCTTTGTTGAGATTAATTTTGTAGAGAATCCGGAGGCTGTGCAGGTATTTCGCTCTGCTAAGAATAGCGGGGAGATACTGGAGCGTCTCTCTTTGATGCGGGGGGGAAAGTTGATAAAGGGGCAAACTCTCATATTTTTTGATGAGGTGCAGTTGTGCCCGGAGATTGTAACTGCTATCAAGTTTCTGGTGGATGAAGGCTCGTACCGCTACATATTAAGTGGTTCTCTGTTGGGGGTGGAGCTTCGTGATTTGCGCTCGGAGCCTGTGGGGTATATGGGTGTCAGGGAGATGTATCCGCTCGATTTTGAAGAATTCATAACGGCTCTGGGTATCACCGAGCAGGTAATAGACTCCTTGCGTCGGGCTTGGGAGACTCGAACTGCGGTGGATGAGTTTGTGCATGGTAAAATGATGGATTTGTTCCGCCTGTACCTGCTGGTGGGAGGTATGCCGGCGGCTGTTAGCCAATATATTGAAACCCGTAATCTTGCGCAAGTGCTCGAGGTACAGCAGGATATTATACAGCTTTACAAGCGTGATATTGCTCAGTATGCTCCGGAGCGTAAGCTGAATATAGGCGAGATATTTGACCTCATCCCGCCCGAACTGAATGCTGCTAACAAGCGTTTTATACTGAAAAGTTTGAATAAGAATGCCAAGTTTGAGCGTTATAAGGATGATTTTTTGTGGCTTAAAAACGCGGGGGTGGCTTTGCCGGTGTACAATGTAGAGGAGCCAAAGGTTCCACTTCTGCTGGCGCGCTCTCGCAACTTATTCAAATTGTTTCAGAGCGATGTCGGGTTGTTAGCGTGTCGATATGCGGAGGGGATTCAGTTGCGTGTACTAACGGGAGACAAAAACATTAATTTCGGTTCTGTGTATGAGAATGCTGTGGCTCAGGAGTTGGTGGCGCATGGTCTGCAGCCTTATTATTACAACAGTAAGAAACGAGGCGAATTGGATTTTGTGGTAGAGTTCAATGGAGGTGTTCTTCCCATTGAGGTTAAATCCGGTAAAGATTTTACCCAACACAGAGCCCTGGCCAATATAATGGACTGTGCGGACTACTCTTTGCCGGAGGCCTTGGTGCTTTGTAATGACAATGTGAAAAAAGCCGGTAAAATAACCTATGCCCCTGTGTACATGACGATGTTTCTACAACCCAGAAATGACCTGCCGGTATACTACGATGTCGATATTTCGATGCTGACATGAGGGTAACGCACTTCCTCCATCTGCCAGCTACCGCTTAATTATGCGGAGGCATTGGTAAGGCAAAGGTACAACATGCCACCACCCAAAAGCAGGGCAATCAGTAGTGCCCAAAAGGTGATGCGGTCCTCCGGTATGTGCCAAAAATGACGCTTAATAACAAGGCCGTTAATCACTTGCCAAAGAATAAGCAGCCCGAACATGAAGCTGCCCATTAGCTCTATACACCCATGCAGGTAGGCACCCCATAAAATAAGCGCAATTCCCAAAGCCATGGCAATGCAGGCTTGGTTGTAGGGGAACTTGCTGTCTTGGGGCGGGGTTTTCATGCAGGCGGGGGTAAATCAATGGCGGGAGCGCAGCTTGTGGAGCTTTTGCTCCATCTTGGGGCGCAAATGGTGCTCAATCCAGGCGTAGGCGGCCTCTAAGCCGTCGGACTTAAAGATGCGCCCAATCTGTGCCTCCACCCCGGTAGCGTTGCCGGTGAGGCGCAAAAAGTCATTACTGGTGAACTCAATAAAGAGCTGACCGTCTATCTTTCCCTGAAAAGATAAAATCCACTCTCTCACATACAGGGCCAAAATAGCATCCCCCACCCATGCTTGGGCGCGGGTTTTGGGGTCTAAATCCGGTGGCAGGGCAGACATTGCTTAATAAAATTAACGGTTAAGAATCGGGGGCAGCAGGGTGGCTGCTTTATCGGCAGGGGGTGTCAGCTGCTCAAGGCGTTGGCGTATCTCTGCCTCGGCATCAGGGTTCCAGTAGCCGGAGTCCAGCTCTATGGCTATGGTGCTATACGGTAGCTGCGTGTTCGTTTTGAGGTAAAGTACTCGGTATTTCTGCGCGGCATCCGCCAACTGCATCGAGATGATTTTCTCATCCAAGCGGTAACAGAAACGCCCCGAGAGCAGGGAGTTGACCGCCGTGCGGTATTCTTTGATGCCGGGGGCCAAGCTTTCCGTAACGGCCTCCATCTCATTGCATACCCATATACGCGGGGTGAGGGATGCCTGTAGCTCCAGCAAATCCAATACCTCGCGGAAGGTGTCCTCCGAGCTTGAGGGCACGGGCATGGTTAAAACACCGGCCCCAGCGGGTATGGGGTAGGTGGGGTCTGCAATCACCACCCAGTTGCGTGCTCCCAGTTGTTGTAATTGCGGGGCAATGGAGGCGCGTGTCTGGTCAATCAGTTCAATACGGGTGGGCCCGTTGTTTTGCTGGCAAGAAGCCAACAAAGCGGCTGCCGTTACAGCAGCCGCTTTCATGAAGTGCCTGATTGTTGAAATAGACACAGCGGTTCAAGTAGAAAAAGTTAGTATCAGCGTGTGGTGCGGGGCTCGCGCTCGCCTGAGGTGCCGGTGCCCGGGCGTGTGGTGAAGGGGCCACCGCAGGTGGGGGCTTTCTCCGTAAAGGCCACACCGGGCAGCTCCGTGGGCTTGCCCTCCACCGGGAAATCCTTGCGCAGCGGGTGGTAGGGGTAGCCATCCCACATCATGATGCGGCGTAAATCCGGGTGCCCTACAAACTCAATGCCCATCAGGTCATATTGCTCGCGCTCCAACCAATCTGCAGAGCTCCACACCGGTACCAAAGACGGCACGGCGCACTCTGACTCGCTCACAGGGCAACGCACCAACAGGTTGGCGCCTGTCTCTGCCTGGCTGATGGTGTAGTTGGTCTCAAAACGCGGCTCCTGCCCCAGATTATCTACGGCAGATACGCATATCAACATATCGAACCCGCAGGCATCGCGAGCGTAGGTCATTGCCCCCAACAGGTCTGCCGGGGCTATGGTAAGGGTGATGTCGCCGCGAAACTCCTTGCGGCCGATTTGCGGATAGCGTGCGCAGATGCGGTCTGCGGCTTCCTTTTGAAGAGTGGTGAGATCTGCCATGTTATTGTCTCGTGATAGTGTTGAAAATCTGCGGTTTAACCCATCAGTCCATTATAGACATCTTGGCGGTGATGGTGTCGGCATTCTGTGCCTCCTTGGGCTCGTGTGTCTTGAAGAAGCCCTTGAGCGGATGCCCCGTCTTCATAATCTTATCCTTAAGCGTCATTAAGCCCTGCAACAGTGCTTCCGGGCGGGGCGGACAACCGGAGATGTACACATCCACCGGCACAATCTTGTCTACACCCTGCAACACGGAGTATGAGCGGAACATGCCGCCGGAGCATGCGCATGCACCACAGGCAATGCACCACTTGGGCTCGGGCATCTGGTCCCATATACGGCGCACCAGCATGGCCATTTTGTACGTAATGGTGCCGCAAATAAACATGAAGTCTGCCTGGTGCGGGGTGTAGCGGTTTACCTCTGCACCAAAGCGGGAGATATCGTAGCGTGAGCAAGAGCTTGCCATGTATTCAATGGCGCAGCACGAGGTGCCCATCGGCATCGGCCACATGGAGGATTGTTGCACCCAGTTAATAGCTGCCTCTGCCGTGGTGAAGAGAAAGCCGCCATCTGCGTCCGGGTCGCACATGTAATTCTGCTCTATTTCCTGAAGATTGTCACTTGCCATAACGTACTCAGCAGGGGGTGTAGACAGCCCTGCGCCACTTAGCATACTCTCTTTCCTGCCAAAATCAAGTCAAAATTCTCTCACCGTGTTAAAATTACAATTTGGGCACCTCTAATTAGTGGTTAATTTTGTTCGGCAGACCAAGTTATAGCATTTTTTTGAAATCTAAACAAGCATTTTTTGTTTTTCTGCTGTATTGTAAAAAAATAACTCGTTATAACGCCATCTCTCGAACAAGCTAACCCTAATTCCTGTGAGAGTATAAGGTGTGTTTTAATGGTTTGGTCTGCTCGCTTACGGCTGCAACACGAAAGATTATGGGGCCGGCTGCGGATGCCGCGATACAACCAACCTCATATTAGAATTATGGTGACGAGAATCTGATGACCCGATATAATACCGTTTTTTCGGTGGAAGATTAAATGGCTTTAAGGGTGGATGATGGGATTCTACCCGCCCCCTGCGGCCCTTTGGGCTTCCCGGGCAGAGGTGTCTGCCCGGCGCAGGGGCTGGTCGCTCGCTTACTCGCGCCCAGCCCACTCCACCCTGCGGGTGTCGTGTGTTCGAATCCCGCCACGCTAATAAAGCATAAGCCCCGCACCTTGACAGGCGCGGGGCTTATGCTTAAAGGGTCGTCAAAGGGAGTCGAAAGTTTTCTTGCATTGTAAAATGTTTATAAATAACGCGTTACAAAAACGAAGTTGCAAACAAAAGACAAAATTTAGCTTTTTGTTTTGGGGATTAAGTCGGTAGACGACGAAATACAGACGTTTTGTCCTGAGTCGCGCGTGGCTGAAATCGGCAGCGCAAGCTTTTTTCTGTAAAATGATGCTCATTCACGCGATTCTTTGACGCAGTGCTCTTTTATTCGGGCGTTGAGGTGTCGCATTTGATTTTACAACTTGCAATCCACAAAATCGCGCCAAAAATGGCTTGACATCAGGGGGTATAGAATGATATAAGAATCGTGTACGCCAGATGTGCACAAGAGAGGGGCTTAAATTAGCTTCCTAAGTGTCGAAAGAATTGCGCCAGTTTAACCAATGAGAAGTTTCCATATGTATAATTTTATAAAATGCATTAGAATGTGGGTAATATCATGTGCCTGCTTTTCCGGTTTTTTATTTGCTGATCCAGAAGGAGATACTATAAAAACTTTCATTTTAACATCTGATGACAAAATTCAGATTTTCTTCAAATCCGAAGACGACGTCAAAACTGCACGCATTGCTTGGTATTCTATAACCCATGCCGAAAAATTGAAAGACTTTTATGTAGTTAACAAGAAACAAACAAATGATAGTATGGTAAGGTTAAGATTATTCCAACCATTTTATCATAAACTGCTACCACGAGAATCCCGAGATTGGATGTATTTTGAGGCATGCGTATCGAGCGATTTTTACCTAGAGTCTAATATTAATCTTATCGGCTCCGCGCATAGAAAATTATGGTGGGAATTCGAAGCTGCAGACTCTACAACATTCTCTATGGATTTTATTTGGAATGTCCAAGTCAGAAAAAACGAACATAATAAAGAGATCGAAAAATCTTTTAAGACCGTTCACATTATTCCGTATTACGTAGACGAGCAAGCGTATTATGTTCTGACATATCAAAAAAATACGGCTGAAAATGGCGTGCTGTATTCTACCAATGATGATGGGCAATTATTTTTAACTTGTGAGGGAACCACATTTCTAAATTCACCTGCCTTTGTTTTTTGTAAGGACGTGCAGTGGAATTACAAAAAGCAACGCGATAATATATATATGTCATCATCAGACGGCGCAATAGATATGTATATAAAAATAAATTTTGAATTTGTAGATAAAAATAACAATAAATGGATACTTTCCTGGAAAAAGATTCCGAAATCACAATCATTTAAGAAAGTGTTAATAAACGAAGCATAGTAATCGTGTAGGGGGCTTTCGCCCCCTCACACACCACCGTACGTGCCTTTTATGGCATACGGCGGTTTCCTAACCTTTACAGACTACGCTCTGCAATGAGACTAACCCCTGTTTCCTGAACCACTCCTTTCCCATGGCTCGGTGGGACTCCCCTGTCTTGGTTAGTCGCCACCACCCTTTCCCTGACCCTGCTACCATAAAGGCATGGTCTTCTCTGACC
>JAFQEF010000113.1 GCA_017399165.1 Akkermansia sp. | reverse complement strand
TGGAGCCGCGCAGCGGCGCAACCACTCGAATTAATTAATTATAAAGGGAACCCGTGAAACGGGTGACACTTAAGTCATGTTAAAATCCATAGAGATAGATAATAAAAAAACGCTATGAAAATCTGAGCACATAAGCATAGGGGTCAACTCGGAATCGAATTTAACTATCACCCGTTTCACGGGTTCGGTGTTTATTTATCGGTTCGAGTGGTTTCGCTCGCCGTTGGCTCGCTGCACCACTCGCTAAATAAAATGACGCCCCGCAGAGCGGGGCTTACAAAATTCCGCTCGCCTGCGGCTCGCCACCCCTACAAATTGCCATTTGGCGGGTTTTTAGAAGTCCCCAACTTGTAAAAAATCAGCGTCTGCGGCGGAAAAGGCCGCCCAAGAAATTGCCACCGCTCATAGGGCCTTTCTTTTTGCGACCACCGGCCAGTTGAGACATATCGGGCATACCGGCACCGGGGCCGAACATGGAGGACAAATCGGGCATGTTACCGGATTTCATCATCTCGTTAATATCAGGCATGCCATCAGCGCCCTGCGGCGGCATAGGCATGTTAGCAGGCATGCCCCCCTGCATGCCACCCATAGCTTTCATGAGCCCGCCCATTTTGCCTTTGCCACCCATCATTTCCTTCATATCCTTAAAGTTCTTGATAAAGCGGTTTACCTCAATCTCCGACACACCGGAGCCCTTGGCAATACGGCGGCGGCGAGAGGGGATAAGGAGCTTATAATTGGCGCGTTCTGCCGGGGTCATAGAGAGCACAATAGCCTCCATGCGCTTCAATTTCTTGGGGTCAAGGGCGCCCTCCGGCAACTGCTTGCTAAGCTTGTTGAAGCCGGGAATCAGCTTGAGCAGGCCCTCCAACGGGCCGAGCTTTTGCATCATACGCATTTGCCCCAAGAAGTCGTTAAAGTTGAACTCACCGCTCATCATGCGGTTCATGGAGTTCATGGCGGATTCCTGGTCCAGCTTCTCTGCCGCTTTTTCCACCAGCCCGACAATATCACCCATGCCGAGAATGCGGTCTGCCATGCGCACGGGTACAAAGTGACCGAACTGGTCAAGCTTTTCGCCCTCGCCCACAAACTTAATGGGCTTGCCGGTTACGGCACGCATGGAGAGGGCGGCACCGCCACGGGCATCGCCATCCAACTTAGTGAGGATGATACCGGTAAGGCCCACGGCCTTATCAAACGTTTGGGCAACACGCACAGCCTGCTGGCCGGTGGCGGCATCTGCCACCAACAAAGCCTCCTGTGGCTCAAGGTATTTTGCTAATTTTTTCAGCTCTGCCACCAAATCATCATCTACCTCTTGCCGCCCGGCGGTATCAAAAATGATAACATCGTGCTCTTGAGAATCTGCCCAACGCAAAGCATCTTTAGCCACCCGTATTACGTCTTTCTCCGTGGCATCGGGGGTATACACGGGTACCTCAATCTGCTTGGCTAAGGTAGCCAACTGATCAATAGCGGCAGGGCGAATTAAGTCACAGGCAACAAGCAGGGGCTTGCGGCCTTCCATTTTAAGGCGGCGTGCCAGCTTGGCACTGGTAGTTGTTTTACCGGCACCGTTGAGGCCAACCACAAGAATACGAGCAGGTGGCGTAAGGTTCAACTCTGCCGCCTCGCCACCCAAGAGAGCCGCCAATTCATCGCGGAAAATCTTAACAATCTGCTCGCCGGGTTTTACCGTTTTGAGAACCTTTTCGCCCATGGCTTGTTCTTTAACAGATGCAATAAACTCACGAGCAACGGAATACTCCACATCAGCATCCAAAAGAGCCATACGAATGTCTCGCATAGCCTCAGCTATGTTGGACTCAGAGATCTTGCTCAGACCCCGCAGTTTTCGAAAGGCATCATCCAGTTTGTCGGAAAGCAGTGAGAACATGCGCGTGAATCTACCAGAAAATGCGCTCTATGTCAAGAGCTTCGCGCGACAGTAACCGTGCTTTAATCAACAAATAGAGAATTGACAATGAGCAAGAAATCAGCTAATGTTATGCCATGCGTACATTTATTACAAGCATACTCATGGGCATTTTATGCATGGTGCCCGCCCTCACGGCGCAACAAGCAGGGCCGGAAACTCAGCAGGTACCTGCAGAGTTAATGAAAATTGAGAGAGATAAACAAAGCGGGCTCTTACTGGTAACAGCCATTGTTGCAGACAAGCCCATGCGTTTTCTGCTCGATACCGGAGCCACGCATACCATCATACACAAAGCCTCTACGGTAGGGATACGCAATGCCTTTTGGCTGGATACCTCGCGTGTGCAATTCACCGGTAATTCTGCACAACGCCCGCAGATGATGTCTGCCCCATTTCAAATCGGGCCGGCACTTGTGCCCCGACACGTTTTCATGGTGATAGATTTATCCTCTGTACGCCGTATGATGGGGGAACCTATTGACGGCATATTGGGCATGGATATTTTAGGACTCATGCCCTTTACCTTCGATTTTAAGAACGAGAAGTTTATGTGGGCATACGCACAACATGCACCGGTTACCCCGGTATATGGTCAACCAACGGCAGAGGGCCGGTTTATGGTGCATGCCCAATGTGAGGGCAAAGTACTGGAGCTTTTGTTGGATACCGGCTGTGCCGTAACACGTGTAAACCTGGATAAATGGCCGGCCGGCTCAGCCGGGCAAATTGCTGCCACATTAGGAGACATCAATTCAACCACCTGCAATATGATGCATGAGGGAAAACCCGCAGATTTAACCGTTGCAGAGGGCGTTACACTGCCCAACATACAACCCATGCTTGATGACCCCGGGCAACACTCTGCCCTGCTGGGGGTGGATGCGCTTAAGGAGAGTGTACTCATCCACAAGCCGACTCGCACCTCCCCCCTTGGGCAATTCTTCTTTTTGAAACAGGAGGCGGTAGAGCAAAATTAAACTTGCAACACATCACCCCCCGCAAAACAATGAAGCTGCTCGCCCAAGAGCGGCTTCATTGTTGTATAGGCAAACTCCCCCGTACAGTGCCCGGTATAATAAACAGCCCCCATACGGAGTAAAGATTGCGCGGCTCGTTCTAAAAAAAGGGTGTCTTTTTGTGCGGTGCATTTCATATAATGGAAACCGCCTATCAGAATATCCGGCCGAAAAAAGGAGGCAATATTCAAAACGCCACGGTGGGAGCACCCACTGAACAATATGCGCCTACCGGCTTCCTCCACCAACAAGTATTGCTCGTGTCTGAAATCATCTTTTACCCGCACTCCGTTTATCATGGTTGTCATACCCGCACCGGATACCGGGTGAATTGTCGGCATATACCTTGCACTGTGTAATGTAATGCCGGGAGCAAGCTCGGCAGCATCCTCCCGCAGCATACAAATCTGCGCATGTTCTGCCAACACAGGGGACAAGCCTATATCCTTACCATTTGCGTTAAAATGCGGCTCAAAAGCATGCCTGCTTACCCATACGGCAGCTTGCTGATTATGCTGAAGAAAACGAGGCAACCCACCACCGTGGTCATAATGCCCGTGAGAAATAACACAGGCATCAACAATACCTAAATCCACCCCCATACACGCCGCATTATCAGCAAATGCACCGCTTGCCCCGGTATCAAAGAGGATTCTGCGCCCCTGCGTCTCTATCAACAAACTCAAGCCATGCTCTGCCACAATATGTGGCAGAGCCGTTGTATTTTCTATTAAAACGCTTATTTTCAATTTAATGGGCTCAATTTCCTCTCACGCCGCTTATTAAGCCTGATGCAGAATCGCAATCAATTTATCTGCGTGAACAGAAGCTTTTTTCTTAATTTCCGACATCATTTGCGGGTCCTCCCGCATTTGGTAAGATACCCCACCAGTGGTAATGCTGCCGCCATACTCCATACCGGTAAATTGACAAGCGGCACGCACAAAGCCGAAAAACTCATCAAAGTTCATCACCTCTGCAGGAGCCCCCGTAGTATAGGAAAGAATAAGTTTTTTCCCGTGCAATTTATCCCCCGCAGAACCATGAGAAAAACCGTGTAAGAAGGTTTGCTCCATCCACCGGTGCATAATAGAGGGGAAAGAGAACCAGAATACAGGGAATTGTAACACAACTACATCCGCCCATAATAACTTAGCTTGCTCGGCAGCTGTATCAATCTTAAAATCCGGGTAGAGTCGGTCCAAATAATCTATTTGACACTCCGGCAATTGCTCTGCCAAAATCTCTAAAATGGTACGGTTGGCAACGGAGTCCGTTACGGTATCGGTATGCCCGGAGACGATAAGGATGTTTTTCATAAATATTCAATGCAGGTTAACTCCTGCCAGTATGACTCATGAGAAAAATAAATCAAGTAAAATTTTAAATATCTCATAAAGATAGGAACGGAACAGATTCACCCATTAACAAAAAATCTTGCTTACGCACACAAGAAGGGGAAGCCCCACTAGCCGGCGTAAACCAAATCTCCCACGTGGTGGCATAATACTCACCCGGATTTCCACTTTGTATACAGAGAAAATATCTAACGATACCATCATTTTCCATAGGTTTCGGGTAAAATCGGACACACACGGGCTTGCCACTCGATGTTTCTGTAACCTTCAATTCAAATTCTCCGGGTGGGTAATTATCCGGTTTTACAATCAACGCACAAGAAAGTCCTTCTCCATATCTCAGCCATAAAAAAGGAGCATCAGAAACCGGGGGCAGCATGTTATTCAACTGTTCCATAGAAGGCTCAAGCGCCAAAGCTTCAAACGCTGCATCCAACTTATTGACACAAGCCGCAAGATTACGTGGCGCACTCTGTTCTGCGAGTAAATCGGCATCGGGCGCAGGCAAACAAAACAAATACCAACCATTATATAGTTTCTTCTCAAATAAAGTATACTTTCCGATAACGTCGGATTTCTCTCCTAACAACCATTTCCAGGTTCCGCCAAAAGAGAGAAGTGCTGAAGTATGGGGGGCTTTTTCGTGCATTAAATATACATGTGACATTCCGGTTGCAAGAGAATCTCTAAATGAGGGATCCGTTGACATGGCATACAAATAGCGCAGCATGTATTCATGCACAAGTTGAGGATATTCAGAAGTCAACTTGTCAAGATTCGGCGTATGGAAAGGAGCCGGCACAGGTGTGGCCTCAATCTCTGTATGTCTCTGCGTAAAAAGACGTCTCAGAGATTCCGGCTGTTGGTTTGCATTCAGCAAAGGCATATCAGCCGGAATAACAAGTTGCATATTTTCCGGCAACTCGGTATCCCACGTAAATATATCAAAATACAAGTCCCGGTCTATTGACACAACAATATTAATAAATGCAGTAAAAAAACATATAAACCCCGAGACCAAATGAACAAACAACTTAGCAACCAAACGTTTGCGATAAAAATGGAGACAATTCAACACAAACAGTCCGGGAAATATACAAACTAAAATTATCTGCAATAATACACAAATTACTCTGAAAAAAGAGGTAAAATAACCACTTGATTCCAAAATGGAGGCCAGGATTGAAACGAATCCACATAATAGAACCACCAGAGGCAAAAACCAGGCAGAGTCAAAGAGACGAGCAATTTTACGGAAACTATGACGAATGCTTTTTATCATACCTACGACTAACAGTATATGTATGATAAGGCATTAGCACCCACCAGTCAATCACAAAACAAATCGACGTTTAAGAATTAAAATCTTAAAGGTATTAAACTCTTTATTACACTCCACCTCGTAACCGAGTTTTTCAAAAAAGCATTCGGCAGCCCCATACAGTTGAGGGGTAAGGGTCTTTTTTTCATGTAAAATCAAACAAACGGCAGGGTAACGGTTGCACAAATGCTCCACCATACGCACCAACGTATCTTGAGGGGCATTCATCACGCCACTGACACAGTTGGGCTGCATTATAAAATAGCCTTCCGCAAACCCGACACCATAATAATTGAACAAGAAGAAATCCCCCTGAGCCAGCACAGGCATGCGCCCGTTTAACAGGCCTTCATTCTGCAAATGCTGAATCATACACTTATAATCATCTTTGCGGTAGGGCTCATCCCAACGTAAGCGGGCAGAAGATGTCAGTAGCAGCAATACACAGCCACTCACCAATATGAGATTCAACACACTCTTGCCGTGGGTACAAGAGGATTGCAACAAAACAGCGAACAGCAAGAAAAAGGTAGGGAAAAGGAAAATAACATGACGCTCCCAAAAATTGAAGTCTTTTGCTACTGCACCGGCAAAAAACAGGAGAGCAACAACGGCTGTTGCCAAAATGGCAGGCTTTTTCAAAATTGGCAGCAAGCGGCGTATATTCAGGCAAAGCAAGAGTAATAACGCAACCAAATGAGCCATTACAAGCACCATCATTACAGGGGAAAAAGCTTGCATACCCATGGCTTTAACCTCATTACGCGGGGCCCCTAAACCGCTGAACCCGGCAAAGCTATACCCCACAGTCCCCAAATTAAACAAGCCGGGAGTCTCCATGCCTAATGCGCTGCCATCCGGCATGTGGGTGAGGTACATCCACGCAATATAGCCAAAAGCCGGCAAGTAGGGCACGGCCACGGCAGCATCCTTCCATAATATGCCGATTTTTTTTGATTTCCACAAACGATAGGCTAAGGCATACAGATACAAGAAACCAACAAAGCCGAAGGTAAAGTGCATGGCAAACCCCAGCAAGAGCCATGCAAAAGTGGCAGCTGTATTCCAAGCTCTGTTTACACAACGAGCAAAGAAGCAATGGTAGGTCACAGCACATGCACACCCCAGCAGAGCAATATAAGGGCCGGCATCATTCATGTAATACACCGTTAACGGATGCGCCACAAATACCAAAACCCACCACGCGGATAAGTTTAAACGCCGCAGCATCATCCCCATGTAAGCAGCGGCAACCAGTAAAAACGGTAAATTCATGGCACGGTACGCAACCTCTGTTGTACCGATAAGTTGCCCCCAGGCATACATGTAATGCACCAAGCCCACATGCATAGACTGCCAGCTTCTGGCAAAATAGCCATCCTCCACCTTAACATTACTGTAGCCAATGCGTAAGCCCTCATCCATCCACAAACTATGGGAGCTGATACTGACCCACCCTACAACAAGCACGGCAAAAAACAATACTGCATACTGCCACCATGGTAATTTTACAGCGTTTTTCATCTCTTACATCTTAATTAAAGCCTGCGCCAATAAATACCCCAATATAAAGAACAGAACGCCCCCCAGCATGGTGGCTGCCATATACCCCCCGGCTACCAGATACGCCCCGGCCTTCAACAGCTCGGTGTTTTCCCACGCAAAGGCTGCCAAGGTGGAATACCCACCGCACAAACCGGCCGTCAACCCGGCACGTATGCTCGGCGACTTTATCAACTCTTGATGAATCAATCCGCAAAATATCCCCATCACCAAACACCCCATAAAATTAATAACTAAGGTGTGCCACGGTATATGCGGCGGTGCTACTTCAAAACGACTACTGATAAATACGCCGGTCAAATAACGCAACGTGCCCCCGGCAAAACATCCGCAGCCGATGCACAATAATGTCTTGAGAGATATTGCCATATGCGCTCGGCGCATTCTACCCGATTCCCCCCTGCTTTGCAAGCTTTTTTACCGAAAGCGTGTAAAACTGAATATAAATTACACATTTTCCATAGTTTTTATAGGATTTATGCTTGCCAAAGCGCAAAACTTTTTTATAATAAGAGCAAGCAGCCCCCCGAGCACACCATGACCACCTATTTCATATTAGACCGGAACAGCAACACGTGGAGTGACAGTCACTACCCGTTGAGCAGCATTTTAGCTACCCCCGGCATCACGGAGGAGCACATACTGGCCAACGCCCGCACACAGCAAACGCTCACCGTAGCGCAAGCGCGCAGCATGGCAACACAGCAACCCGCGCGTAAAAAGCCCACCACCCCGGCGGCCTCCGCCCTGCGGATAGCCGGATACAACACACAAAAGCCCGCCATGAACAAAACGCTTGTGGGGGGCATGAGCTTAAACCGCAACAATAAGGCGGATAGGAAGCCGGGAGGACAGCTCACGCTCTCGGACATTCCCAAAAAGAGCGGTAGGGAGTACAAAGTCATCAGCCAAAATGATGCCGTTTTCCAAGGGCAATTCAATGCACAAAAGCTCAACCAAGTACTCAACAAACACGCCCAAAGAGGCTGGCGAGTTATCAGCTGCACAACAGCCCCTGTATACACAGAGGACGGTACAGAGAGGAAGGAAATGATGCTTGTACTGGAAAAAGACGAAAAATAAACAAAATACGTTCTTTTCACCATTGCGCAATTATGTTATAGTACAGGCATGATGATGCGTAACATGCTCTGTGCAACGGCTGCACTGTGTTTATCTCTGTTTGCGGCAAAGGCAGAAACCGCCGAGCACCCGTTTTTCCGGGATGCTCTGTACCCGGCGTGGTCACAAATGACCCCGCAACAGGTGGAGACAGATGCCCGAGAAGGCATACAAAGAGCGCAGAAACGGATAGATGAGCTACTGAAAGTCACCCCGCAAAACGCTACCTTCGAGAACACGTTTTTAGCCTACCTTCGTGCCACGGAGGAGCTGGACCAGCTACTACAATACAGCCACCATATCTACACATGCTGTAATACCAATGCAGATTTTATCCCCGCACTCAACAATGTGATGCCCGGCGTTAACAGCTGCCGGAACAGATTGCTGCAACTCCCCCAAATCCAACAGATATTGAGAAATTATGCAAAATCTCCGCAAGCAAGCAAACTCAGCAAAACAAAACAACGGCTCATGCAACGCACGCTGGATACACTACCCGTGCCACTAACGCCGGATATGGAGAAAAAACGTGTGCAATTACAACAGGAGCTGGCAAAACTCATTTCTGCATACGAGCAAAACCTGAATAAAATTAACGAGAATTGGTACTACGTTTTTAAAGATCGAAAACAATTGGCAGGGGTGCCCACCTACACCGTGCAAACAATGAAAAAAGCAGCAATAGCTCGCGGTTTTTGCACTAAAGATTCCCCGGCATGGCTCATTACCCCAAGATCCCCTGCCCTCAGCAGCGTATTACGCCATTGCTCTGTTGAAGCAACACGGCAAAAATGTTACCAAGCCCTGAAATCTCCCGGCAACACCCGCAGTGGAGACAATGGCCCCATTGTAATGCGTATCATGCAATTACGGCAGGAAATTGCCAAATATAACGGCTACAAAAGCCATGCAGACTACAAATTGCACGACCGCATGATGGGCAGCGGCACCAATGCTCTGGCCATGGTAGACCGAATGTTGGAACGCTTTCTCCCCGTTGCCAACGCCCGTAATGCAGAACTTTTACAAGCAGCCGGTGTACACTACGAACACAATGAGAATACCATTAAACCATGGGATACGGAGTTTCTGAAAAACAAAAAAGAGCAACCCACCTTTAACCCCGCCCAACTCCGCCCGTATTTCGAATACGAAAACACCTTGCAGGGCATTTTAAGCCACTCTGCCCAGTTGTTTGGTTTAACCATAAAAGAGCTACCTACAGTATATGTTACCCCCGGGCAACAAAGCCCGACCGATAAAATAGAAGTATGGGCCCCGGAGGTTCGACTTTTCGCGGTACATGATTCTACAGACGGCACACATTACGGCTCCTTTTATTTGGATGCCTATACCCGCAAAGGCAAAAACACGGGAGCACGGTGTCAAATGCTCAGGGTGGGCACCCCCACACCACAGGGCAATGTAGGCGAGCCGCACTTGGCTGCTATGATGTTTGAGTTTCAAGCCCCGGCAAAGGGAACTCCGCACCTGCTTAGTCATTTGGAGGTAAGAATGCTTTTTCATGAAATCGGGCATATTCTGCACCAAATGCTGGGGCATGGGGAATTACGGGAGGATGCAGCTATTCACCAAGCACTGGATTTTATAGAACTACCGGCACACTTGCATGAAAACCGCGCTTGGGAGCCGGAGATTCTATGCTCTTTTGCACGCCATTATAAAACGGGAGGGGGCCTGCCCCTTCCACTTGCGCAACAACTGGCAGCCGGTCGGTACAATGCGTCTATAAATGAGTCCATGCTGAACAACCTATTGATAGCCAAACTAGACTTGGAAATCCACACCCATTATTACGAAAATTTTCACGGCAAAAGCTTGGATACAGCCACCCATGAAATACTGGGTGCCTGGCTGCCGCCCAGCGCAGAGCCCCCACCCTCTCCCCTGCGCAATTTATCGCACTGTATCAGCGTAGGCTATGATGCGAATTTTTACGCTTATGTTTTGGCAGATATCATGGCTGCAGATGTGTACGAGGTATTCAGGCAAAAAGGTATCAACAACTCTGCCATAGGCCGCAGTTACCGCAAGACTATTCTGGAGCCCGGCAACAGTGCCCCGGCTGCGGAACTGTACCGTAATTTTATGGGCAGAAACGTCAACATTGACGCATACCTCAAAAATACCGGGCTTTGACGCGGAATTTGCTTTTACTCTGCGCCACTCGTGCTATGATGTAGGCAAGAAAAACAAATAGAACATGGATATATTGAACGTCTCTCGCTCCTCCTTCATGTCCGGAATCTGTATCGGCATTGCAGGGTTCGGGTTCCTGTCACTCAAGGCAGATGGCAACTATTTGGCAGGGTGCATCATCTTCTCCTTTGCCCTTATTGCCGTAGTCAATTATAAACTGGCACTTTACACCGGCACGGCGGGGTTTATCCGCAAGAATGAGTTCGGGTATTTAGCCTTGGTACTGTTAGGCAACATTGTGGGGTGTGCCACACTTTCCCTGCTGACCAGGCTCTCCCCCATGCCGATTCAGGAAACGGCACAAGCCCTGCTGCAAAGCAGACTTGATATGGGACTAATCAACGGGGCTATACTCTCCATAGCCTGCGGGTTCATCATGACAACAGCCGTTACCTTTGCCCGCAAGGGTAGCATGTTGCCCCTGCTCTTCGGTGTACCGCTCTTCATTGTATGCGGGTTCCCCCACTGCATTGCGGATGCCTTCTTCTACAGCTGCGTACCGCTGGATTTCTGGGGAGCACACCTTTGCGAGATTCTCGTATTCTACGTTTCCATTGTCATTGGCAACTTCATCGGCTGCAACTTCTACCGTGGAGTAATGGGTGCCAATCCCTGAAGCAAACTTACATCTTTAATTAAAATTAGCGCGTAGGGACTCCCCCACGCGCTGTTTTATATACCGCACAGGCACCTTTCGCAGAGGCAAACAAATCACGCAATTTTCAGCAATCAATAGCCCGACGTCGTTATATGGCGTGCTGAGAAATGGTAAAAGGGAGGATGTTTTGTCCATGCGCTCGGATTTCTGTCACAAGGGTGGAAAAATCAATGTTATCAATATCGCTCAGGCAAAGAGGCGTATAAAAATCCAACGTACGGTAGGCACTTTCGGTGGGGTCTGAGTACAGATAATCCGTATATAAGTGAATAACATGCCCACTGTCAAAACAGAGTATATAATTGGATTCCTCATCCCCATCGTCATAAACAGCACATAAGGCCGCCCCGAATAGTGACTCATGCGGATTTTTCGTACAAAGGGGATTTTGGGTATGCGGAATCACCTTTGCTCCTGCCGGGGGTGCTGCCACACAGGCGAATTCACGGTTGCATCCACAATACAGGCAACAGGACTCAAAAACAAACCAAAATTCATACTCGGGCACCCCCTGCCCATCCGGGGTGACGGCAAGATAAAAAATCTCCTTCAAGTTGTTGACACGCTGTTGCATCATACGATTATATAAAAAGAGCGAATATCGCGATGGTATGATGTCAGATTGAGGTACACTTGTCAAGTTGCGAATAAGGCAAAGAGGATGGTGTTGAGCACAATGCCATCACCAAGGGTGCTCGGGGTCGTAGATAAGGTGTTGGGGTATAGGCACCTGTTCTTCTGTGTCGTAGTGTATATCCGGGTGTAGAGAGTGGCAGTTACTCAGTATGCAGCATAAGGCTAAGATGATTGATAATGCGCGGAACATACAGAGTAAGACATGCAGCCGCAGCACATGGTTGAGTATATGGTTGAAAAGGGGGTGCAAAAAAACGCACTGTAAAGGGGTTATATCCGCTACAGTGCGCTATTTACAGGAAGTTTTGCAGGCGGGAGTGGGATTTGAACCCACGAATGTCGGTTTTGCAAACCGATGCCTTAGGCCACTTGGCTATCCCGCCGAAGCTTGCTTGCGGGGCGAAGTATACAGCAACTTCGGCTCCTCGTCAAGCAAAAATTGAATTTTTCTTAAGTTTTTTCGCGTCGCGGCAATTTTAAGAAAGATTCGTCAGCACGGATTTCAGGATATCAAGCCCGGCCTCCAGCACATCTTGGGGTACATTCAGCGCGGGGATGAGGCGCAGCGTATCCGGCCCGGCGGGGCAAGCCAGCAAGCCGGCCTGCATGCAAAGGCTGTTCACATAAGCAGCGGGGGTGGAGCCCTCGGGCACGGTAAATGCCCCCTTGCGCAGCCCTATACCACGCAGCAGGCCAAGGCCGCGCACAGTCTCCACGCACGGCAGGTTCCAGCCCTCCACCGTGTTCTTGATATACTCACCCAACTTAGCCGCGCGCTCGGTAAGCCCCTGCTCCACAATCTCCGTCACCACGGCAAGAGATGTTGCACAGGCAATGGGTGTGCCGCCAAAGGTGGACCCGTGAGAGCCCGGTCCCATGATGGAGGACAGCTCTGTACCCGCCTCATCAATCGCGCGGTTGCTCACCCAAAAACATCCCATCGGGAAACCGCCGCCAATGCCTTTGGCGCAAGATACGAGATCCGGCTCAACCTCGGGGCACACGGCTTTCCATCCCATGGTAGCCCCCGTGCGGCCAAAACCACACTGCACCTCGTCAATCATCAGCAGTAAATCCTTCTCCTTACACAAGGCGGCCACACCACGCAAGAACTCGGGGTTAGCGGGGTTTACACCGCCCTCCCCCTGCACGGCCTCCAGCATAATGCCGCAGGTAATATCGCTCACGGCAGCCTTAAGTGCCTCCAAATCATTAAAATCCACATACTTGAAACCCACCAGCAGCGGGTCAAACTCCACTTGAATCTTGGCCTGCCCCGTGGCTGCCATTGAGCCCAGCGTACGGCCATGGAAACTCTTGTTAAATGTAATTACCTCGTAACGCGGGCTGCCATCTGCCTGCGGATGGCGGTGCCCATACCGGCGTGCCACCTTAATAATACCATCGTTAGCCTCTGCACCCGAGTTGCAGAAAAAGATTTTACCCGGCAGCCCAATCATCTTATCGCAAATCAGCGCGGCAAGCTCCTCCTGCTGCGGTATATTGTACAAGTTTGAGCAATGCATCAACTGCCCGGCCTGGCGGCTCAATGCCTCCACCACCTTTGCATGACAATGCCCGAGACTACAGGTGGCGATACCGGCACAAAAGTCCACGTAACGTCGCCCTTCCGTATCGAACAGGTATGAGCCCTCACCCTTTGCCACCGTTATCGGTGCGCGTCCATATGTCGGAAGTACGTGTTCTTGTATCATAACGCGCCTACTTTACTCCCTTATCCACCTTTTGTCAAGAAAATGAAAGTATTTTACCTCATTCTGAAAAAGTATCAACGCTTTGCTCTAGAGGCGATTTTTTGCATAGGGCCTTATTGGAAAAAAATTGCTATTTTTTTCGCGGAAAGTACAATGAAGTGAGTTAACAATAGTGTATGAAAAATTTATTGGCCATAATGCTCGGTATATGTTGGGTAAGCGCAATGGGGATAAAGGCCCATGAGGAGGTGCAGGATGAAATAGGAGTATCCATCGAAAACAATGCATCGCATTTAAAGCTATTACAACAAGCGGCGAGCACATGTACAGAGATGTATTTGATTATTGCAGACTGGGAGGAGGACGCAGAATACATTGCCCATTTAACGCCGACGGAGGCAGCAACCATGCGCCGACTGGTAGCCGCCATGCGCCCGTGTGATACCAATATGGACGTGGAAATTGACCCGTCTGTATTCATAGGGGTATGTTTTAAGGGTAAAAACGTTATCATCTCTTTGGATGAATTAGACGTTGTTAGGAAAAGTGAGGCAGACCCGGACGGCAGTTACCCTTTGGGGCGATTTGTTTTGACGGACGAGGAGTACGCGCAATGGCGAAAACTGATTGATAAAGTCATGCAACACAAAGAAAAAATAGAAAAAGGAGCCATCCGATGATATGCATCAAGTTCTCACAATTCGCCATGGCTCATATAGCCGCGCTCTGCCTTTGCGGGTGTGCTCTGCAACAGAATGAACAGCCGGAGTGGGGCAAAGACAGCTTATACACATGGGAGGAAATTCAGGCTAAAGAGACAACCAGCCACGAATACCGCAAACAAATACTGCATGCTACCATACATGCCGCAAGCATCTCTTTAGAAGAGCATACCACCCGAAGCGGCACACAGCACAAGCGCACAATCCGCTTGCAGCCCAAGGAGCAGGAAACCCTGCGCATGCTTCTGTTCAAAGCCACCTACCACCCGGTCAAGAACGACACGAGTATTCACCCGATTACTCCCGCAACAGAGCGCACTGAGCTGGTGCTGCGAGACAGAAAAGGCAAATGCCTCTACCACGACACGGTTCTGTTATGCCCGGAAAGCATGGTAAGCAAAGACGGCTATGCACCGGGTGCTTACTTGGCTTTGAGCGATGAAAACTACCGCCGCTGGAAGCGTATTGTATACCGGGAAAACACCGTTTCCACCAAGCAGCAACATGAGGCAGCAACTCAACAACACAGCCAAGCGGTGAAAAACTTACACGCCCTGCTGCGTAACTGCAAAACAGCAGAGGTGTGCACACTCAGCAACATGTTTACCGCTGTTTGGATACGTAAATTAACCCCGGCAGAAACCCAAAAGCTTTGCCGCCTGCTGCGCCAATGCAAACCACTGGCATTCTCAGGAAATATACCGGGCTTGCGGGCACATAAAACTACCATCTGCTTTTACGATGCCTCCGGTAAAACGATCGGGCAGCTTGATGCACAGTCGATAACACATGCCGACGCAGCCCGCAACCAACAACACTGCACGGAGCAGGAAAGCATGTACCTGCCCATGCAAGAATACAAACACTTCTCCCAACTTATACAGCCCGTTTCAAACTGACACAAAGAGCAAAATAAATTAAAAAAAAGCTTTACAAAAGGGGGTATATCGTGCATTCTTGCGCCCGTCTATGTCATTTGCAGAACTCGGAATTTGCCCGGAAATTTTAGAAGCGATAGAGGTGCTCGGCTTCGAGACCCCCTCCCCCATTCAGCAGCAGGCCATCCCCGCCGCGCTGGAGGGTAAAGATATTGTGGGGCTCTCGCACACCGGGTCCGGCAAAACGCTGGCATTCTCCATACCGGCGTTAGAGAACATAGACCCCACGGTACGCGGAGTACAAGTGCTGTGTTTGGCCCCCACCCGTGAGCTTGCGGTGCAAATTTGCAGAGAGGTAGACAAGCTGGCCATGTTCTTGGATGGTGTATCTGCCGTGCCGATTTACGGTGGCACCTCCTTTGCACCACAGCTGGCAGCATTGCAACGCGGCGTACAATTTGTTGTAGGCACGCCCGGCCGTGTGATAGACCTGATGGAGCAAGGAGAACTCAAGACGGAGCATATCTCCACCCTTATTCTGGATGAGGCGGATGAGATGCTGGACATGGGTTTTCAGGAGGATATTGACCGTGTGGTTGCACAACTACCCGTTAACCGCCAAACGCTCTTCTTCTCTGCCACCATGTCGCCCGCTATTCGGGCGTTAATCAACCGCCTTTCTGCAGAGCCGCAGGAAATCAGCATCGAGCGCCCCGTGCTCACCGTGCCCACCTGCGAGCAGTGCGTGTATGAGGTAGTGTTCTCCTCTCGCATAGAGGTACTGAGCCGCTTAATCGAAATGGGCCGCATGAAGAGAGGCTTGGTATTTGCCAACACCAAACGCGTGGTGGATGACGTGGTGGACGGCTTGCTGGCTCGTGGCTACTCTGTGGACCGCCTGCACGGCGACATGCCGCAAAGTCTGCGCGAGCGCGTGATGGACTCCTTCCGCAAGGGCAACCTTAACGTATTGGTGGCAACGGATATTGCCGCCCGAGGCTTAGATATTGATGATGTAGACATTGTGGTAAACTTTGAATTACCGAGAGACCCGGAGGATTATGTGCACCGCATCGGCCGCACGGCAAGAGCCGGGCGCAAGGGCAAGGCTGTCACCTTCATTGGCCGCAGAGATTTCTCTTTGCTGGGGCGTATAGAACGTTTTGTAGGCATACGCATGCCGCGAGAAAAAGTCATGACCGCCCACCAAGTGGAGCAAGCCCGCAGGGAGTCTTTGGTGGACGACATTATTGAAAAAGCAGCCCAAGCCACAGAACTGCCCGATGAGCTCAAGGATATCGATATGCCTGCCGAGCAAATTATGGCAGCCATATTTGAGCTCTTGGTGAGCAAAGGCAGTTGCGAGCTGCAACCCATACCCGAGGATCGCCCCGGCCGCCATACCGGCAAGCAGCAAGCCGCAGACAACATGCCCATGGCAGAAAAAGGTAACGATTGGAGCACCCTGCAAGAGAGCACTACCTTGTTCATGAACGGTGGCAAGCTCATCGGCATACGCCCCAAGGATATCGCCGGGCTCTTTTACAACGAGGGCGGTGCCCCCAAAGGCAGCGTGGGCGATATCAAGATTTTCCTTAAGCACTCACTCATCGAGGTATCGCCGGAGCTCGCCCCGCAGCTCTGCGAGCGCCTTGCTATCTGCAATATCTGCGGCTATGAGGTTAACATAAGAGAGGACAAAGGCATACCCGGGCAGGATGCCAGCCCGAGAGTCAATGTAAGAGACCGCCGCACCAACGCCCCCGACTCATACCGCCGAGACCGCAGCGACAAGTTTGACCGCCCCGCCCGCAAGGATGCCGACCGCCGCGAGCATGGCAGCCGCTTTGAGCGAGCAGAGCGTTACTCTGCCCCACGCCGCGAAAAGTTTGACCGCTATGAAGGCGCCGGTAAAGACGGCGGGTTCCGCAAACGCTTTGACCGAGCCCCTCGACAAGAGGCAGATGCCTTTTACACCAAGTTTGCCGGCAGCAAAAAAAACCGTAAAAAATAACCCCCCCCCCATGAGTACCACGGCAGAACAAAGAGCATTAGCATATTTTCACCGGGGCTATAACTGCGCGCAATCCGTCTTTGCGGCATTTACCGAAGATTTAGGGTTGAGCGAGGAGCTGGCCCTGCGACTCTCTGCCGGGTTTGGTGCCGGGGTGGGCCGCATGCGCGGCATGTGTGGTGCCTTCAGCGGGCTCACCATGGTGGCAGGCTACTGCAAGGGCAACCTCACCGGTGTGCCGGAGGACAAAGAGGTCGTATTCTCTCTGGTGAGAGAGCTGGCGGAGTCTTTCAAGGCAGAGTTCGGCACCCTCACCTGCCGAGAACTGTTGCACTTGGATGAAGGCGTGCAGGAAGGCGCCCGCCCCAACGAGCGCACCCAAGCTTATTACGCCGCCCGCCCCTGCGAGCGATGCGTTGCATTTTGTGCACGCAAGGCGGCAGATTTGCTCCGTCGATAAACGGGGGACAATACCATATTTTTTCGTGTAAAGAGGCACTAGTTTTGAAAGATTCTGAAAAAAGCTAAAGTTAGTCTTGACTCTAGGGGGTGAATATGATTAAATCTTGCGGTTGCCATGTCCAATAAAGCTCGCTATTCCATTTCAGCCTTGTCCCGCAAAACGGGGCTCTCTGTGCATACGCTTCGATTCTACGAGAAAGAGGGGATTATCAGACACGTAGAGAGAACGGCATCCGGGCGACGAATCTACGGGGAAGACAGCATTGGCTGCCTGATTGGAGCGCTTTGTATGAAACAGGCCAGGCTCACACTCTCTCAGATAAAAGAGTTTTTTGACTTAACGGTAAAGGGGAGCGAGTCCCTGCCCCACCGTTTGGAGATGCTGGCCTCTGCACGTGAGAATCTGTTAGGCTTACAGGCAAACATAGCCAAGAGCATCAAACTGGTAGATTTCTTTATAGACGGCGCCAACGCGGCATTAACAGCCATGGCAAACGGAGAGGACCCGGACAAAGCATTCCCGCTGCTTACAAGAGAAGGCATTGCCACTATTCCCACCATGATGACGGATGAAGGCAAGCTGGAGCCGGATATGCCGGCCATTTGGGATGATTCGGAACTTTGAGCGAAAAGCCCCCCCGATATGAATAGCCGAACAGATGAAAACTCACCGCGCATACGCAAGGTGATGGTGGCTGTGTTAGCCGCATTGTTTATGGCACAACTGGGTGCGGGTGTATATGACCTGTTGTTTACCAACTACTTGAGCGACGCACAAGGGCTCAACGCCCAAGAGCGCGGTTTTTTGGAGTTGCCGCGAGAATTACCCGGTGTATTAAGCCTGCTGGTGATGGGGTCTCTGTTTTTCCTGAATGAGGTACGCTTGGCGGCAGTATCTGTTTTACTGGCTGCCATGGGTAGTTTTTTCATGATGAACCTGGGGCCGAATGCCGGCATCATACAGCTGAGTCTCTGCGTGGTAACAGCCAGTTTAGGCTTACATATTTTGATGGGCACGGTGGATTCCATTGTAATGCACACCGCCCGCCCCGAAAACCGCAGCCTGCGCTTAGGCCAAATGCGCGCTTTAGGCACAGCCGCCACCTTGCTGGGGGCGGGTTATGTGTGGCTCAAGTGGCAATTTAATGATAACTTTGCAGTGGACTATGTGCTGGTGATTGTGTTTTTCACCATTGCCGCCATCATGCTCTTTTGCATCAAAGCCCCGGAGTTTCCGCGCCGCAAAAGTTTCCGGGAGAACTTCATATTGCGCCGAGAATATGCCGTTTATTATGGCATAGAAACCCTGCACGGCATCCGTAAACAGCTTTATATCACCTTTGGCTATTGGTTACTGGTCAACACCATGGGGCAACCGCCCGAGCAAGTGGGCAAAATCATGCTCATAGCCGGCATCATCGGGCTCTTCACCCAGCCCACCATCGGCAAATGCATTAAGAAATACGGTGAAAAGCGTGTTACCATTTTTGACAGCATGGCGTTATCCGTACTGTGCTTGGCATACGCCTTTGCCCCCGGCTTATTGTCGGCGCAATGGGCCGTGGTTGTTATAGCCTGCTGTTTTGTGTTAGATAAAATACTCTTTGATCTCGGCATGGCACGCACCACCTACATAGCCCGCATTTGCGGGGACCGCCGAGCAGACATCACCCCTTGCATTTACACGGGTATTGCCATTAACCACGCAGCCTCTATCACATACGGTGTTATCGGCGGGTTGATATGGTCTTACACAGGGGGGCCTCAGGCCGTGTTCCTCACCGGTGGGTTAGCCGTGGTGGGTGCCGGGCTTTTGGCGCGTAAAATGAAATAAGCCCACGGCTTCCCCTGCATTATAAATTGCAGACGGCAAATTTAGGCTTGAAACGGGGGAGACGATTTTGTAGAATAATAGGCACATCAAATCTTTTTTTTATGAAAAGTCCATTCACCTATTTGAGCATAGCAGCGGTAATTTTGAGCACTGCGTTATCAGCAGAGGCGCAAAAGGCGGCGGGGCAGTCCCCCGCATTCACCGCAGACACAAACGCCTGGAGTACCCCGGATCAATTACGGCAGGAAATAGCAGCAAAAATTACTCAGGCCTTGCCGGGGATAAGTGATAAACAGGTCAGCGAGTTTATTAAAACCCCGGAGAACCTGCGTTTGTTATTGATGTACAGACTGGCAGATGCAGAGTGTGGGGCTATAGACGGCTATGCACGCTATAATGAATCGCTGCGCTCCAATGTTACCAAAAAGCAAGAGGAAATTACACGCTTGGAGCAAGAGGTAAAAGCCAAAAACGGGCCGGAGAAAAAGCGTGCACAGTATCGACTCTCCTGTGCACAGAAAGCCCTGAAAGACCTCAAAAAAGAAGCAGAATACCCGGCAGAGCCGGGCAAGTGTAGCAAGGTACTTAAAGCCATTTTAGCAGATAATGAGTGGATGGAGCAGATTGCATACTCCGGAGAGATGCACAACTTCACCCGCGTAGTACAAATTATATCTGCTTTAGCTGAAACAGATAAAAGCGTACTAAAAAAAGGCGTGGCGCGGGATACCGCCACCGCTGTAGCCTTAGAATACGCCCGTGGCGGGCACAGACTGACAGCCGCCGTTGAGCGTGGAGCCTACTTCCTGAAATACCGGAAACAAGGGCGACTCAACACCTCTTTCGACAAATTACCCATGCACCACAGGCGTGTGGCTTGCGGCTTTAAGCCCGAGAACAGAGCCGGCACCATTGCCTCCTTCGAATGGGCATTGGATAACGTACACGTGCCGGATTGGCAATACCCGGCATGCTGCTGGCGGTGCGGCTATATTCTGGATAACGTGTATGGCGACAGCATACACGGCCCTTGGTACTTTGCCCCGTGGGAGGGTGTTTTGACAGATAACCACATGGCACTCACCAAGCATGTAGGCGGTGTATGCGGCGGTCTCTCTCACTTTGGCGCAGCCTCTGCCTGTGCAAACGGTGTACCGGCTCTCACCGCCGGTGAACCCGGGCACTGCGCTTATATTGTGTTGGTTAACGGCAGGTGGACCCCCGCTTATTCTCTGAGTTGGGAGCGCGGGTTGCACTGGATACCGTGGGGTGGCAACCACACCTTCAGCTCTCTGCACCTCACAGATGACCTTTACAGCAAAAAGGCGGAGGCCAAAACACGGCTCTCAAATGCATACCGAGTTTTGGCTCGCATTTATACCTTGGCAAATGATGCGGAAAAGGCAGAGGCCTGCTACCGGCACTCCGCCAAAGCAGCCCCGCTCAACTACCCCATGTGGCGAGAGTATGCTGCATTTTTGGCAGATAAAATGCCCCAAGATAAGAAGGCTTGGCAAACCCTTAATACCCTTTTGTGCAAGGGTGTGGCATCTTGCTACCCCGAGCAGGCGGCAGAACTGCTCAAACAACATGTTTACGGCAGACTGGGGGCTTGCGGCATGACTCACAATGAGCTGGCAGATGCCTGCGCCTGCTTCTGGAAACACGCAGATAAAATGGGGCCGGACCGCTGGCATATCGAAAACTTTACCGACAACCAGCTCAACATGTGCAAAAAAGCGGCCGATAATGCAGAGGCAGCAGCCATCAACCTGCACACCAAGGTGCTCGCTGCTGCAGCTCCGCACGAGGCATACTCCGGCGTTATGATGACTTGGGGCAACAAGATTTCCGAATCCCTTAGCGAGAGCGGGCGTAAAAAGCTGACAGAGGCCACCATTGCAGCTTTGGGCAGCGGTAAATCCTTAAACAGTGCTCAAAAAGCAAAATTGCTTGGCGGCTTAATACTGGCGGCAGAAAAAGCAAGAGACACCGCCACCTTCCACGCTATCAGCAAAATGATTGACCCCAAAGAGATTAAAGGCTCTGCTCCCATACCCACCATATACCCCTACCCGGGTAAATTGGTATCCGAAGGCGGCATGCCTTTTGCCAGCACCACCAGCCAGTGGGATGCCCCCCACACGCACTCCGGCTTGCTCACCATGACAGGCGGTAAGATTCACACAGCCAGAGAAAACAACCCGTGGATAGCCGTAAAGCTCCCCAAACACGCCTATATCACCGGGGTTATCTTTGCCGGCACGAACGATTGGAAACTCATTAACCGTTTCCGCCCCGTCAAGGTTCAGGTATCCGACACCGGTAGAGATGATGATTGGCACGATGTAGGGGAGCCCATCCCCTCCACCGGCAACTACATCATCAGCTTCGACCTGCAAAAGGAACGCCCCAAGGCCCTCTATGTAAGAGTGTTGCGCCCGGGCGGACCGGAGGTCTTCCATTCCAACGGCATATATGTATACGGTGAACCCGCAGCCTGATTATCAACCCAATAAACGGAATCAAAAGTTATGTTAAAGAAACACTCCATTTTATCGACTCTCATTCTGTTGGCTACCATGAGCATGCCCATGCAGGCAGCCCAGCAGTTTGAAACCTACGAGCAGGCAAAAAAACAAGTAACAGACACCGGCTACATTGTTTTCATCTACCCCGAAGGGTGGGATAAATACGGCGAGAAACTTTGCCGCAAACTTATTGCCGACCCGGCCGTGCAAAAAGCGGCCGGCGATGCCGCATTGCTGCTGGCTCCCATTTATCAAAACCGCAATGAGGAAACAAATGCCCACGCTAAAAAAATAATGGGAGACTTGGCCGGCCACGGGGATATGGCAGATATATCTTACCCCGCCATCTCCTTCTATGAGAAGGGTGGGCGCATGTATGCCTCGCTTCATGGCAGAGACCTCATGCGTGCTTCAACAGAGCAAGTTGCCAAGCAAATTGCCACAAAACTCGCAGCTAAAAAGAAACAGGATAAGATCCTTGCCGAGTCTCATAACGCTCAAAAAGCGGAAGACAAAGCACGCTTGCTGTGGGAATCCGGGCGTGTAGGCAGCATCTCCCAACCCGGCGGACTGCGCGAAGCCCTGCAAAATGTTGACCCTGAGGACAAATACGGCTACCGCGCAGCCCTTAACTTCGGGTTCGGCATTCAACAGGGGGAAAGCTTGGATGCCCTGACCAAACGCTTGGATGCCGCCTTGGAAAACGACCGTTTAGAGGTTTGGCAAAAGCAACGCGCCTGCGCTACATTTATCGGGCATGTACGCCGCTCCCTCGGCAGCATGGCCGGTGGTCCCCTCATCACCAAGTACGCACGCATCATGCATAAGTTGGACCCGGACTCCCCCCTCGGCATCTCCGGGCCGGTCGTCATGAGAGACTGGGTACAACAATACCGCTATGGCCAAGGTTGGAGCGAGCAAATTATCCCCTCTGCCCCCATCCCCATGGTCATGCACGATGTCCCCATCACCAAGCCCGGCACCTATACCGTAACCTTCAAGCTCACCACCGGACGAGACGGCATACGCATCAAACGCCTTCGACTCATGGACGGCAACCGTTGCATTGTGTCTGAGGATTCACCTAAAGATGTAACTTGGGGTAATACCGTGCAAACCTACACGCTCACCGTTAAAAAAGCACTTAAAACCCCCACTCTCGAAATCACCTACGGTAATGAGCCCGATAAACGCAGCTCTTGGGGTGAAATTACCGTAAAACAAAATTAACCCCCACCTCAGGGTAAACTGATTCTTTACATTAACCATGGGTGAGCCCGAATGCGCATTTGCTTATCGGGCTCACCCTTTCCCGTATACGCATTCGGCACAATCGGGCAAATTGGTTATTGTGTGGCAAATGCTATCGGAGTGCCGGACTTTAGCCCTACATTTACTATCAAATCATACCATCAACAAAAAGAGGGGTAGAAGCCCCCACCTTACGATATAGACAAACTCCCATTTATCTGCCAAAACAGGCCAAATCTTCTAATTGTGCCAACGCATAAGGTATGTCAGGCTGCGGGCTTGCAAATTGTGGCAAGTTCATGGCATAATGGCCGGGTATTATGGAAACACTTTTATCTATCCTGCAATCCATAGGGATTATCTTTATCGTCATTATGTTCTTTAACATAATGATATTTGTACACGAGCTGGGGCATTTTTTGGCCGGCAAATGGCGTGGTGCGTATATAGACCGCTTTCAGATATGGTTCGGCAAGCCCATTTGGAGCAAGAAAATATGGGGCGTGCAATGGGGGCTTGGCTGGATTCCGGCGGGTGGTTTTGTCTCCCTGCCGCAGCTGGAGGACATGCAGAACATTGAGGGCAAGGCAGAGCTGCCGGCAGACCTTAAACCGCTTAAAGCCAAAGATAAAGTTATCATCGCCGCAGCCGGACCGTTGTTTTCCCTATTGCTGGCATATGCCTTTGCCTGCATTGTATGGTGTGTGGGTAAACCTGTAACAGAGCTACCGAACACACAAATCGGCTACTTGGTGGATGGCGCACCCGCTGCACAGGCCGGGCTGCAACCCGGCGACATCATCCGCAAGATAGATGGTCAACCCGTCACCAAATGGATGGGCAACATGGAGGGTGTGACAGAGCTTATCGCCTTGAGTGAACATGAGAAAATCAACATCACCGTAGACCGCCCGCAAGCGGATGGCAGCTTTGTGACGCTTGATTTCCAAACAACTTACATTCAACCCGATACCCAATGGTGGCAACGCTCGGCCATGCGCAAAATCGGTATCTACGGGGCAGAGGAATCCATGGTGTACAGCGTGGTACCCAACTCCCCCGCTGCATTAGCAGGCTTGCAGCCGGGGCAAACCATCACCCACCTCAACGGGCAGCGCATCTACTCCCCGGTTGCCATACTCAAAGCGTCCGAAAAAGGGCAAGAGCTGGAGCTCACCGTGCAAAGTGCAGATGCTCAAAGTAACACCCTGCGCCTTACCCCCGCCCTGCCCGACAACTGGCAAGGTAAGCAGGGTGCCACCCCCATGCTGGGTATTGCCTGGGGTAACCCCAATAAACAAGTGCAGTTTGAATACCCCAACCCGCAACAGCAAGTCAGCCAAAGCTTGCGGTGGATGGGTACCACCCTCAATAAATTGATAGCCCCCGACAGCAGCGTGGGCATGGAGCACCTGAGCGGCCCCGTGGGCATTGGCTCTTACATGTACAAAATGATGGAGTTACCCGCCTCTGTAGGTTGGCGTTTGCTGCTGTGGTTTGCCGTGGTACTCAATGTCAACTTAGCTGTACTCAATATCTTACCCTTGCCGGTGGTAGATGGCGGGCACGTGGTGCTGGGCATTTGTGAGATGCTGCGCGGCAAGCCCGTGAGCGGTAAGTTCCTGGACTGGATTATGACCGGCTTCATCTTCCTGCTGCTGTTCTTCTTTGTGTTTGTCACCTTTAAAGACATTGGCGACATGGTGGGAGAAGATGAAGCAGAGCAACTGCCGGAACCCATCTTCAACCTGCCTGCCCAGCCATGAAACGCGCCCTGATACTCACCGCTCTGGCCGCCACGGGTATATTATGCGCCTGCCGTGTTTTTGCCCCGTCGGATTATTTTGAAGACAACTTCACCGCTTGGCACTACGTGCAGCAAGCACCTGCCGACTTTACGGAAACCGACCTCAAAGCACTGGATATACCCGCAGACCTGCATTTTACCGATAAAAAGACAGGCGATGCCGTGTATGTATTCCGCCGCCACCATACCCCCTATTATCAAGGGCAGCCCAATAAACAACTGGCAGAGGTATGGCGTTTTGACGCGAGTACCGGTAAGGCAAAGGGAATTTATACCTATTACACCGAGAGAAATTTCTGATTCGCCACACAAACCGGCATTTTATTCTTGGAAAACATGTTCTCCCATGCTAGAATGACACTATGGTAAGAGTACTTGCAGCAACGGATTTTTCGGAGGACGGGCGCCCGGTTCTTGACTTTACGGCAAACTTAGTCAAGCAAACGGGGGGCAAAATGTATTTGCTCCACGCAGTAGAACCCTGCATGATGGATGCCGCCGGCAGCATGGCAGCAGAGGACCTGCTGAAAGGCTATGCCACGGTGCCCACCATAGAGGATTTACCGGATAACACCATCCTGACCATGGCAGATCAACGTGCCAAGCACTTGGCAGAGGCCATCAGCAAACAATATGAAATCCCCATTTACGGCAAAGCGGAAGAGTCGGATGATATTGTGAGCTGCGTGCACGACTTCTGCAAACGCCATAATATAGACATACTCGTTATCGGCAATCGCCACCACTCCCTGCTCACCTCCATATTGCTGGGCAACACGGCAGAAAAACTGGTGCGTGCTGCTAAAATACCCGTTACGGTGGTACCGTGCGGCAGCAAATAAAAATGATGACACTGCTATTTTTCGGGGATGTCGTGGGCGAGCCGGGGCGGCGCGCCCTGTACCGTGCCATACCCGAGCTTAAGGCAGAATACGGGGCAGATGCCGTCATTGTCAACGGAGAAAACGCTGCCGGGGGGCGCGGCATTACGCCCCCGCTGGTAAATGAGTTCTTTGAACACGGGGTGGATGCCATCACCCTGGGAGACCACGTGTGGGATCAACAATCTCTGGCAGACCAAATAGACACCCTGCCCAACGTGCTGCGCCCGCTCAACCTGCAAAATAACAACCCCGGCAAAGGCTGCTGTATCATCCACACCCCCAAGGGAGATGTTGGGGTTATCTGCCTTATCGGGCGTACCTTTATGCGCTATGCCGCAGAGAATCCCTTTTTAGCGGCGGAGAGCGCCGTAGAGTCCCTGCACGCACAAGGCACACACACCATTTTGGTAGATATACATGCAGAGGCCACCAGTGAGAAAATATCCCTAGCCCTGCACTTGGCCGGCCGCGCCACAGCCGTACTGGGCACACACACCCATGTACAAACGGCAGATGCCCGCATTTTACCCGCCGGCACTGCTGCCATTACGGATGTAGGCATGTGCGGCAGCCGAGATGGTGTTATAGGCAGAGATGCAGAGCAAGTGCTGCAAGCCCAAATTACTGCCATGCCCTGCAAGCTCGACATCGGCGGCTACCCAGCCCGCGTGAGCGGCGTGGTGATTACGGCAGATGAAAACACGGGGCGGGCACTATCCATACAAGCCTTTAACAGAGATTATGATAGATGAGGAAAGATTCGGCGGCATTGCCCGCTTATACGGCGTAGCACAGGCCGAGCGCATAGCCCGAGCCCGCATTGCTGTGGTGGGTATTGGCGGTGTGGGCTCTTGGGCGGTGGAGGCCCTGGCACGCAGTGGCGTGGGCACGCTTATACTGCAAGATATGGATGACCTGTGCATCACCAACACCAACAGGCAAATACACGCCATGCAAGGCACATACGGCCAAGCTAAGGTGAAGGTGATGGCAGAGCGCACACGCCTCATCAACCCCGCCGTACAGGTGGAGCCCCTGCTCTCTTTTTACACCGTATCTCACCCCGAGCGGCTGTTCGATACCGCGCCCGATATCGTGATAGATGCCATAGACTCCATGCGCCCCAAAGCCCACCTCATTGCAGAATGCTACAAGCGAGGCATACCCATTATCACCTGCGGCGGGGCCGGCGGGCGCATCGATGCCGCCTGTATTACCATGGCAGACCTTGCCCGCACCTGTGGGGATAACATGCTCTCTCAACTGCGCAAAACGCTGCGCAAAGAATACGGGTTCCCCCTGCACGACAAATGCCCCGATATCGGCATCCCCTGCGTCTACTCCCCGGAGAAACCGCGATTCCCGCGTTGCGACGGCAGCGTAAGCTGCGAGCGTGAGCCCGGGCAGAAAGGCGGCATAGGCTGTGCCTCCGGGTTCGGCTCTGCCACCCATGTTACCGGCACCTTCGGCTTTTTAATGGCGGGGGCTGCGTTAAAGCTTTTAAACAATTAATCTTGAGGGCCATGGCGATTACTCTCAGTCAAAATGAAATCAGCGCACGTGCCGCCAAATTTGCCGGGGTATGGAAAAACACCGAGCGTGAGGAGGCAGAGGCGCAGGCCTTTCTCATCGACTTTTTTCACGTATTGGGGGTGGACCGCAAAAAAGTTGCCATATTTGAGCACAAAGTCAAATGTACGGATGGCGGCAATGGTTATATAGACTTGTTCTGGAAAGGTAAAATCCTCATCGAGATGAAATCTCGCGGTAAGGATTTAACCAAAGCCTATGAGCAAGCCAAGCGTTATGCAGAAACCCTTGCACCCCTTGAGCTGCCCAAGGTCATTTTAGTGTGCGACTTTGAAAACTGGCATTTCTACGACCTGGCTCAAGATGCCCGTCTCACCACGTTCGCGCTCTCAGAGCTGCCGCAATACATCCACCTCTTCCATTTCTTAGCCGGGTACGAGCAACGCGAATACCAGGAGGAAGACCCCGTCAACGTGCAAGCTGCCGAGCTGTTGGGTAAATTGCACGACAGGCTTAAAGAGATTGGCTACATCGGCCACCCGCTGGAGGTCTACCTCGTGCGCCTGCTTTTTTGCCTGTTTGCTGAGGATACCGGCATATTCCACAAAGATGCCTTCCGCTCTTACTTATTGAACTGCACGGCAGAAGACGGGCGAGACCTGGCCCCTCTGCTCGCAGAGCTCTTTCAAGTGCTCAATACCCCGCCAAAAAGCCGGCTCTGTACCCGTAATGAGGCCATCAAAGAGTTTCCCTATGTCAACGGCGGGCTTTTTGCAGAGTTTTTGCCCATGCCTGCCTTTGATGCAGATATGCGCCAAGCCCTGCTCAACTGCTGCGCGTTGGATTGGAGCACCATCTCCCCCGCCATCTTCGGCTCCATGTTCCAAAGCGTGATGGATGCCACCGCCCGCCGCGCCTTGGGTGCCCACTACACCAGCGAGCGCAATATCCTCAAGCTCATTAACCCCTTGTTCATGGATGCCTTGCGAGAGGAGTTCGAGCTCATTCAGCACGATAAATCCTCCGCAAGAAAATCAAAACTCGCTAAGTTTCACAAAAAAATCTCAGAGCTCACGTTTTTGGATCCCGCCTGCGGCTGCGGCAATTTCCTGGTAGTGGCATACAGAGAGCTGCGCCGCCTGGAGCTGGCCGTTATTGCAGAGCGTGAAAAGCTGGAGCGCGCCACCACCGGCAGCGATTGGATGCTCTCTGCCAATGATGTGTGCCTGGTGAATGTTAACCAATTCTACGGCATAGAGATTGAGGATTTCCCCGCCCAAATTGCACAAGTAGCCATGTGGCTTATGGACCACCTCATGAATATTGAGGTTGGCAACTACTTCGGCGAGGCCTACGCCCGCATCCCCCTCACCGCCTCCGCCTCCATTGTTCGCGGCAACGCCCTGCAAATTGATTGGGAAACAGTTGTGCCCAAAGAAAAACTCAACTACATTATGGGAAACCCGCCGTTTGCGGGGTATTCCAACCAATCTAAAGAGCAAAAGGCAGATTTGCTCAACATCTTTAACGGGGAGAAACGCGCGGGCAAGCTGGATTTTGTGGCAGGTTGGTACGGCAAGGCTACAGAACTTATGAAACATAGCGCTATTCGCTGCGCCTTCGTTTCCACCAACTCCATTACTCAAGGGGAGCAAGCGTCTACCCTTTGGCAGCCCATTTTACTAAACGGCTTCACCATAACCTTTGCATACCGTACCTTCAAATGGTCTAACGAGGCGCGTGGGCAAGCTGCCGTGCACTGCGTAATTATCGGCTTTGTGTATGGTGCAGGCCCCGCCGACAAGGTTCTGTTTGCAGAGGATAATACCCCCCAAACGGTTCCTTACATTAACTCATACTTAACGGCTGCGCCCAATGCCTTTATCCCCGTGCGCTCAAAACCGCTCTGTAATGTTCCGGAAATGACCACCGGCAACCGCCCGGCGGATGGGGGGCACCTCATCATTGAGGCTGCGGATTACGACACCTTTATTGCAGAAGAGCCACAAGCCGCACCTTACATCAAGCGCCTTGTAGGATCTACGGAGTTTATTAACAACAAAAAACGCTGGTGCCTGTGGCTGGTAGGCGTTTCCCCCGCAGAACTAAGGAAATTACCCAAGGTGATGGAGCGCATTGAACGCTGCCGACAAGACAGATTGAACGCCCCTGATGCCGGGCGCAGAAAATTGGCAGACACCCCCACACTTTTCAGAGAAACGTCAAACCCGGAAAGTGCCATTTTAATACCGAAGGTGTCATCGGAAAACAGGCATTATATTCCCATGGGGTTCATTAACAAGCAAACCATTGTTACAGATCTGAACTTTATCATCCCCAATGCTACGCTCTACCACTTTGGGATGCTCACCAGCACCATGCACATGGCCTGGACAAGAGCCGTATGCGGACGACTGAAGAGCGATTACCGCTACTCGGCAAAATTGGTGTACAACAACTTCCCGTGGCCGGATACAACAGAGGAACAGCAAGCAGAAATAGCCGAGCTGGCACAGGGAGTGTTGGATGCACGAGCCCTGTACCCCGATAGCAGCTTGGCAGATTTATATGACTCGCTGGCCATGCCTGCGGAGCTGGTGGCAGCCCACCGCAAGCTTGATGCTGCGGTAGAGAAGGCGTATGGGCGCAAGTTTGGCGATGATGCGCAGCGCGTAGCGTATTTGTTTGAGCAATATAGTAAAAAAGTGAACAGCTGAAATGATGACAAAAGGTATATTTTTGATAGCAGTGGCAGCAGCAAGCACAGCAATGGCAGAGCCGGCAACACTCAACATGTTGCAAAGCGGGCGGTGCATGGTGAGTGTGGATGTACCGAGAGACAAGAAACTGGTGGGCAAAGCCCCCCAAGGCGCAGGGCTACAAATAACGGACGGCTCAAAGGTTCTGTGGCAAGGAAAAGACGGGGATGCTTTTGAAATATCCCCGTACTGCAAAAAGCTGTACCTGTTGAGTGACTCTGCCACAAGCTGCGCTAACAGCACGTTACGCTGGGAGCCTACCCGCATCTATTACGCCAAGCGGGATAAAAAGATTCAGGTATCTGCAGATGGCAGCAACGGGTGGGGTGAAATGAAAGCAGACGGAGCAGATGCCGGGCCTGCTCTGCGGGAATTGATAAGCAATGCCACTTGGCACGGGTGCTGTGACAGCGAGGTAACAATTAATATACCCAAGGGAGAATACCATTTCTACCCCGAGGGGGCTCTGCAAATGAGCTACTATATCTCCAACCACGACCAGCAGGACATGCAACCCGTGGGGGTGCCGATTGTGGGGCAAAAGAACCTCAAAATCAACGGCAACGGCTCTACTTTCGTCTTTCATGGGGCCATGCAGCCCGTGCTGATTATGGACAGCGAGGGCGTGGAGCTGAACGACATTACCATCAAACACGATGCCCCCTACTACAACGAAGGGAAGATAGTCGAGATAAAAGATGGCTGCACCACGCTGGAGTTTGCAGAGCAGTTCCGATGGCAGGTAAAAGCCGGGCGTTATTACCTGATGGGGGATGGTACCCCACGCAAGCCCGGGGCTGTGCTGGCCTTTGAGGCAGATGGCCGCATGGTAGCCACGGGCAAAGCGGGGGATATGCCTTGGCCCAACAAATGCGAGCAAGTATCCGCCAACCGCGTACGCTTTTTTAACGATGCTGCCAAAATGGGGCTCAAGGTAGGGCAAATACTGGTACTGCGTCACTATGGGCGCCCCCACCCCGCCATGATGTTGTACCGCGCCAAGGGTACAACGCTCAACAACGTGGTGTTTCAGGACAGCCAGGGCATGGCCCTCATCGCCCAGCGCAGCAAAGACATCTGTATCAACGGTGGCGGTTGCATTTGTGCAGAGGGGCGCGTTTATACCGTATCGGCAGATGCCACTCACTTCTCCAACTGTGCAGGCACCATCACGGTAAACGGCGCAATGTACGAGGGTATGATGGACGACGCCATCAACGTGCACTCCACTTGCTTGGGTATTAAACAAGTTATCTCACCCACAGAAATCATTGCAGAATACATGCACCCGCAGGCCGTGGGATTTGAGGTGTTTGAAGCCGGCGAGCACATTCAGTTCATTAAGGGAAAAACACTGGAGAATCACCCGCAGCTCATCAAAGCCGCCCGAGTGAAAAAAATCAATGAAACCCACCTGCTCATCACCTTGGCAGAGCCCCTGCCCGCCGACATTGGCGAGGGAGATGCCATAGAGAATGCGGACTGGTACCCCGCCGTCAACTTTATTAACTGCACCGTGCAGCACAACCGCGCACGCGGCACCTTGTTTACCACGCCCAAGCCCGTGTTGGTGCAAGGGTGCAAGTTCATAGGCTCCAGCGGGTCCGCCATTCTGCTGGCGGGGGATGCCCAAGGCTGGTATGAGAGCGGGCGATGCCTGGATGTAAAAATCATCAACAATCTGTTTGATCATAACCTGATACAGCGTTATCAGTTTACGGAGGGTATCATCTCCATATACCCCATGGTAAAACACCCCGAGCAACAGACGGAGCGTTACCACCAAAATATCTTGATAGAGGGCAACACCTTCCTTACCCATCGCGTGCCGCTTATCTATGCCATATCGGCAGATGGCATCATCTTCCGCAACAATACGGTGCAGTTTGATGATAAGCACGCCCCCATGCACAACAAACAACCTTACGTGCTGCAACACTGCGGCAAAACAGATTTACAAAAACTCTGAAATACCACCATGAAATTCAACGATCGCACCGCACGCCCCAATAAGCACACCACCCGCCCGGATGACCGCCCGCGTGGCAAGGCTCAGCCCCACTACGACAAGCCACCCACCAAAACCGTGGTGAAAGCGCTGGATGAAGGCTCACTGCAAGATATTCTGGAGGCTCAGCCCCAAGGCCTTTACTTGGTGTTGGACTGCGTGCAGGACCCGCACAACCTGGGAGCCATACTCCGCACGGCAGATGGCGCGGGCGTGGCCGCTGTCATCACCCCCAAAGACAAATCCGTGGGTATTACAGAGACCGTGCTGCGAGTCTCTGTGGGAGCAGCGGAGAAAGTGCCTTTTGTGCAGGTAACCAACCTGGCCCGCACCATGAAGATGATGAAGGAGGCGGGCATCTGGTTTGTAGGCACGTCCGACCACGGAGACCGAGACCTGTATGCCATGGACCTCAAAGGCGGCATTGCCTTGGTAATGGGCGCAGAGGGCGATGGCATGCGCCGCCTTACGGAGGAAAACTGCGACTTCCTCATCCGTATCCCCATGTACGGCAGTGTACCCTGCCTCAATGTATCTGTCGCCACGGGCGTGTGCCTGTATGAAGCCGTGCGCCAAAGAAACCTGTAACCACCCACCCAAAACGAGCCCTTGCCAACCATAGAAACCATAGAACCGCCACAGGGGGCTGTTGTGCGCTTTGTTTCAGACCTACACCTGGGGCATGAGCGTTGCGAGGTACCGAGTATAGCCACCTTGGCAGAAACGCTGCTGCACGGCATCCAAATGCTGGTGCTGGTGGGGGATGCCGCAGAAACCCGCGTGTGCGACTGGCAAGCGCGGGGCAAAGCCCTGCGGGAAGAACTGCGCCGCACCTGCAAAGAAAAAAATGTGCAGCTGGTGGAGATAGCGGGCAACCATGACCCCGACACAGAGCCCCTGCTCATCCGTTTTTGGGGCGGCAAAGTAGTTGCCATGCATGGGCATGCCCTTTACAAAGAAGTAGCCCCGTGGAGCTGGGAGTACCTGCTCCATAAAAATGAATGTAATAAGCTCATAGATAACTTTGCAGATTCCGACACCAACCTAGTGTCCCGCCTGGAGCTATCCAGGGCTATGTGCCAACTCACCCCGCCTATATTGCGCCGTAAAGGCATTAAGAACAAATACCTGCGTGGCTTGTTACACTGCTTTTGGCCGCCGCAACGCCCCCTCAACATCATACGCTGCTGGCTTACTTGCGGCAGACGCGCTAACCGCTTTGCAGAGCGCTTTTTCCCCGAGGCTCAAACCGTGGTACTGGGGCATTTTCACCGCTCCGGTCATTGGCGTTTTAAAAACCGCCATATCTATAATACCGGGGCTTGGTTTAAACATGCCACCCCCTACTGCCTCGATATGCAGGATGCCTCTGTTCTCTCCTACAAAAAACTGATTTTAAAAAATTTCCCTTGACGACTTGTGATTTTTTGCGATAATAGCGACAGATAACAGTTATTAATCTATGCGAGCCAAAAACATTTCACGTTATACATACAAAAAAACAGCTTTTCAGGGTTGGCGGCTTGCTATATCCCGCAAAGGGCATACTTTTGTCAAATACTTTGGTGACAAACAATTTGAGGGTTATCGCTCAGCATTTCGTGCAGCTCTTGAAGTGAGGGATGCCATACTCTACGAACTGAAACAACCGGGGGCGGACCCTGCCGTGGTTTTCCGGGCAGCCAGAGAATGGTTGCACGGCACCGGCAACGATGAGCAGCCGGAATAAATAACCGGACAGTTTTGTGACTGTAAGTGCGCCAAATTTCAGAGCCCGTGAAGTGAGCGCTATTTTAAAATAACGCCCCGCAAAGCGGGGCTTTTTTCAAATTTGGGAATCTCTAAAAACTCTGGTACCCTCACAAATTGGTAGTTGTGGGGGAGACCCCGCGAGCGTTAGCGAGCCGAATTTTTGAGCCCCGGAGGGGCGCCATAGAATAGCCCGGGGGTGGAGCCGCGCCAGCGGCAGAACCCCGGGAAATATGCAAAAATAGATGCGAACCCCGGCAGGGGTGGCATAATGTTGTGCATTGAATGAGGCGTTATATGTATTTTTGCCCCCATATTTAAGCCACGCATTATGTCACCCCTCAACCGGGGTTCCGGTTTGTTTGTTCCGGTTCCCCGGGGTTCCGCCGCGCAGCGGCTCCACCACCGGGCTACCATATATCGCCCCTCACCGGGGCTCTGATTTCGGCGGGCATTCGCCCGCAGGGTATCCCCTACAAATTACCATTTATCGAGTTTTTAGAGATGCCCAATTTGG
>JAFQEF010000012.1 GCA_017399165.1 Akkermansia sp. | reverse complement strand
TACATTGAACCCCGCCGAATGGCGGGGTGGCAGCAGAAGCGAGGCTTAGAATATAAGGTGTGATTTTATAAATTCCGCTTGTTACACATCGACACGACTGCATGGAGAAGAAGTAAATACGTATGCCACGCTTCTGCTGACACCCCTCCTGAAGTCGGGGTTCTATTTGTATTTTGTTCGTTAGCAGGCGCTCACGCGCCTGCCTATTGGCTACCGCCCCCCTCCGGGGCTCAATGATGAGGCTCGCTCATGCTCGCCGTGAAGAACGGCTGCGCCGTAGTGAAGAAGCCACCTTGCGGTGGCTTATGAAGAGCGGCTACGCCGCCATGAAGAACGCCTGACGGCGTTGATGGGGTGCCCCATGCGGGGCGAAGTGAGATTGCGGCATGCGCCGCAGTGAGATTGAGCCTGCTGCGCAGGCTCAGTGGAAGTGGGGGAGGATTAATTTACTGCGCGGCGCCGTGCGCCTTGCATGATAGCTCGCAGGGCTCACATCAAACATCAAACATTAAACATCAAACATTCCTTTCCTTCTCCCTGAAAATTGCCAGTTGTTGAGAGGGCTGTGAAGTAATAAAAAGCGTAAGCGGGAGCACCACTCGGTAGCCCCCGCTTACACTCAATCAACTCTGAAATTACATGAAAAAGACATTTACTGCACTTTCGTGCTCTCTGTAGGGTGAGACACCCGCAGTTGCCTTTTTGTTCAAAATTTATTGAAAAAAGTTGAAAAATTATTTACAGAAGGTTTCCCAATCGTTCACCAGGGCGGCGTGTCCGCTTTTGATAACGGTGCCGTGCTTGTCAACAATGGTGGCAGAGGGCATACCGCTCACCTGGGTGTAGCCCGGCAGTTTGGTAGCCTCGGCATCCATAATGCCGGCAAACTTCATGCGCTCCTCTTTGGCGTATGCCTTGGCCGCCTCCAAGGTGGAGTCGTGGCTTATAAAGATAATCTCCACCTTCTCCTTTTTCATTTTTTTGTAGGCCTTAACAATAGTGGGTAAATAGGTTTTACAGGCCACACAAGTGGCCGCGGAGTGCAGGTATATGTAATACTTAGCTTTTTTGGAGGGTTTAGCGTTAAAGAACTTGAGCTCCTCCAAAGCTTTGGCAACCTCGCCCGGCCCCTTATCCTCCGGTTGATTGGTGAGCTGCCGCCATTGTAAAACCATGCGTCCGTGGCCGTTGGTAACAGTGTTGCCCTCGGCATCTACCAGGCACATGTTGGGTATGCCGTTGCCTTTTACATAGCCGGGCAGGCCGGTGGTGTTGCCGGGCATGATTCCGGCAAACTCAGCATTGTAACCTTCCAGATATTTTTTTGCAGCAGGCTCAGCCTCGGATGCTATGAGCACCAGCTCTACCCCGGCTTCTTTCATTTTGGGGTATTGCTCCACAATTTTGGGCATTACCGCTTTGCAGGGGACGCACCAAGAGGCAGACTCCAAAAAGAAATAGTGCGTTGCTGTGGGTGAGGGCTTGGACTCTGTAAAGAAGGTGGCATTTTGTAAAAACTCGCCTACTTTGCCTATTTTTTCCTCCTTCTTTTTGCCTTTTTTGCTTTTCTTTTTGGGCTTGGCGGCTACCTCCTCGGTATCAGCAGCACTATCGGTGGCCCATACGGTGGGCAGTGTACCCATAAAGAGCCCTGCCAGCATGCTCAGGTATAATGCGGTATGTTTCATGTTGCACGTATTCTATCATGTTTACGGAGCCATGGTCAATAAAAAATGAAAGAGCCGCACGCCTCTCGGCGTTCGGCTCTTTCTTACCACTATAATAACATGAAAAAGACAATTTACTTGGGGATTTTGTGCTCTCGCACATCCTGTATGCAGTATATACACCGCCCGCGGTGTTTTTGTTCAAAAAAAATGTAAAAAAAATTTAATCCTCGAATGCCAAGGTTTTGCACCAACCGTCTCTGGGGGTTTGAGTGTTGGCAAAAATGGCGCGTGCCGAGTCTCGATAAGCCTTGGGGTTGGGCAGGGATGGGCTGTAATGAGTGAGCCAAAGTTCTTTTACACCACCGGCCTCTGCTGCCAGTTGAGCCGCCTCAGAGAAGAGCATGTGCCTGTTCTCCTTGGCCTTGGGCAGCATGTCATCCTCCCCGTACATGCCCTCGCAAATGAATAAGTCTGCACCGTGTGCCGCCTTGCGAATGGAGGCTGTGGGGCGAGAGTCCGTGCAATAGGTGAGCTTAAGCCCCTTGCGGGCGGGGCCCAACACCATATCGGGGGTGTAGGTAATGCCCTCATGCGTAATGGTCTCCCCCTTTTGCAGGCGGTTCCAGAAAGGCAGGGGTATATTTTGCTCCTTGGCACGGGTGGCATCAAACTTACCGGCACGGGGTAAGTTGAAACTGTAACCATAACAGGGCATGCCATGGTTCACGGCAAAGGCTGTAATATCGCAGTCCAAAAAGTACATGAGCTGCTCTTCTGTATCAAGCTCGCTTACTTGTACCTCAAAAGGCAGGCTTTGGGCAATGCTGCGCAGGGCA
The DNA here is from genome assembly GCA_017399165.1 of Akkermansia sp. Taxonomy (GTDB): domain Bacteria; phylum Verrucomicrobiota; class Verrucomicrobiia; order Verrucomicrobiales; family Akkermansiaceae; genus Akkermansia. The sequence goes on along the minus strand of JAFQEF010000012.1, from coordinate 2,537 downwards.
TATACCGTGCGCTCCGTTCCCACGGGGCCGATGACGGACAGTGGCTCCGTTCTCCCCATGTTACCCATGGTCAGCAGTAGACCGGGTAACCCGCTGATGTGGTCTGCATGCAAATGGGTAATGAGTATCTTGTCTACCGGTTTAAGGCTGAGCCCCACTTTTTGTGCGGCAATTTGGGTGCCCTCGCCGCAATCTATGAGAACCGCGTGCCCCTTGTAGCGCACCATCAGAGAGGTGAGCCAACGATTCACGAGGGGCTGGGTGCCTCCCGTTCCCAATAAACAGATATCCAGCACGGGGGGAAGTGTGGCACACTTACCGCGCTTTGTCAAGTGCATCTTGCCAAACTGTCAGAACACTGTTATAATGCCCTGCATGAAGATGCTTGTATTCGGTGGCTCCGGCAGAACGGGGCAGGTGGTATGCCAAGCGGCTGCGGCTGCGGGGTGGCAAGTGAGTGCACCTGCTCATGCAGAGTGTGATCTGGAGGACCCCGCCGCCGTGAGCAACGCCGTATTGCACAGCGGGGCAGATGCCGTGGTGAACTGCGCCGCCATCAGCGGGTTAGAGGCCTGTTTGCAATCCCCGTTGACCGCGCATTTGGTTAATGCCGTAGCCCCGGGTGCCATGGCCTTGGCTTGCAGGTACACGGGGGCTCGTTTTGTTCATTTATCTACCGATTACGTGCTGGATGGTCGCCGGGCCGGTCTTAAAGATGAATCTGCCAAATGCAAGCCCGTCAGCGTGTATGGGGAGAGTAAACGGGAGGGCGAGCTGCAGGTGGCAGAGTCTTTATCTACCGCGCTGCTCCTGCGTGTTTCGTGGGTGTGTGGTAACCCCCGTAAACCATCGTTTGTGGAATCTACCTTGCTCAAAGCCTTGCGTGGGGAGCCCTTGGCCGCCATAGCAGACAAGTATTCTCTACCTACGGATGCTCATGATATTGCCCGTGCCATATTGGCCCTACTGCCCACACAGGCCTGCGGGGTATACCATGTTTGTGCCTCAGGGGCACCTGTAAGCTGGCACGACTGCGCCCGCTATGCGCTGGAGCATGCCGTGCAGTGCGGGGTGCTTGCAGCCATGCCTCACCTGACCCCCCAACGCCTCAAAGATGCCACATTTTTTAAAGAAATTCGCCCGCCTCACACAGCCATGAGCAATGCCAAACTTGTTGCTGCCGGCGTGCCCATGCCTACTGCGCAAGAAACCGTTCGTTGTGTCGTGAAAAGGCTTTTGCGTCAAATTTGTGCGTAATTTGCGTTTTTGGGCTTGCATGGCATAAATGAATGTGTTATGATTCGCGAACGCCACTTTGGCGGGAATCCGAATCTATTTCCATCCATGAACGTTGAACTTATCGAGAAAGCTGCTCAGATTGTAGGTGATAACCAGTTGCTGGTCAACATCGTTTCTAAGCGTGTACAGCAACTCAACAAAGGGGCAGACCCCTTTGTGCCCACCACTCCCGAAACAGGAACGGGTGATATTGCTCTTATGGAGATTATTGAGGGCAAGCTTGTGTGGTACGAGGCATCAGACTCCGGCTGCTCCGAAGGTGCCGACCCGGATGGCTTGTTCGATGAGATTTTCGGGGATGCTCCCGAGGCCTCCGAGCCTGAGGATGACCGCACCATCACCGCCACGATTAACCTGTAAATTGTAGGCTTGTTTTTCTGCCTCGTGCAGAACTCACCACTTCAGGGCGGTTCGGTAACCGGTACTCCCGGCAGCCGAACCGCTTGCTTATAACCCCAAACACCGCATCACCACCATGGCTAAGAAACCCGCACCTGCCACCAACCTGATTGCTTCCAATAAAAAAGCCGGCCGAGATTATGAAATCATCAGCCGGCACGAGTGCGGTATTGAATTGCGCGGTACGGAGGTTAAATCCATACGTTCCGGCAAAGTTAATGTGGCAGATGCCTTTGCCCGCGTGGAAAAAGGGCAACTCTTTTTGTACGGGTGCGATGTTCAGCCTTGGGAAACCGCCGGCAAGTGGTTTCAGCATGAGGCTAAGCGCCCCCGCCGACTCCTGATGCATAAGCGAGAGATTCTGAAGCTTGAGATACAGCAAGCCCAACGCGGTTACGCCCTCCCCCTGCTGCGCATGTATTGGAAAAACGGCAAGGTGAAGGTGGAGATTGGTACCGGCCGCGGTAAAACTCACCAAGACCGCCGCTACGACCTCAAAGAGCGTGCCGCTATGCGAGAGGTAGATCGCGAGGTCACCCGCTTTAACAAGGGAAGGTGGTAATATACGAAATACGAAACACCCGTCTTCGCCTCTCCGAGGGCTTCGCCGTGGCAGGCAAATTCCTAATTCGGGGACTCTAAAAACTCTGCTACCCTCACAAATTGGTAGTTGTGGGGGAGACCCCGCGAGCGTTAGCGAGACGAATTGATGAGCCCCGTTCAGGGGCGGTAGCCAATAGGCAGGCGCGTGAGCGCCTGCTGACCAACGAAATACAAATAGAACCCCGACTTCAGGAGGGGTGGCAGCAAAAGCGTGGCATCTGTATTTACTTCTTCTC
>JAFQEF010000112.1 GCA_017399165.1 Akkermansia sp. | reverse complement strand
TGACGCGCCCCCTCCTCGGGCTCTCATTTATTTATCATCCTACCCCAAGGCTGCGCCACTGCGTGGCTTGCCTTGGGCTAATGGTCTTGCGCCCCGCCGGTGGGCGGGGCTTGAGGATTCCGCTCGCCTGCGGCTCGCCATTCCTACAAATTGCCATCTTTGTCGAGTTTTTGAGCTACAAAAGACACCCGCCGTGCGGGTAAGGCACGGCGGGTGAAATTGGGGTGAAAGCGTGGGCTTTACTTGAGTTTAACCTGGATGCGGGCGCGGGCATCTTTACCTTGAGTGGTGAAGATGGCGTTGATGCTGTCCACATACTCAGAGATACCCTCTACAACGGTGGCGGCATCATCAAACTCCTCTGCGCGGCGCTCTGCGGGGGAGGACTCACGGTAGTGGTAGGCGTAAATCTCCTCCTCGTCAAAGTCGTCCTCTTCCACATAGTCGGCTTCGTCGTCAAACTCAACCTCGTCATCGTCTTCAACAACAACGGGTACTACCATTTCTTCCTCGTCATCCTCAACGGCGGGGGTGGCAGGCTTGGCGGCAGCCTCGGCCTCTGCGCGGTCTGCCATGTCATCTGCAAGGCTGCGGAGCATGGTGGCCAGGGGGGCGAACTTGATGGTGCAAACGGCACCGTTAAAGTCAAGCGTGCCGGTGGCGGTTTCAGCAATTTCTCCATTGAGCTTGGAGGAGGAGCCGAGTACGAAGGCGGAGTCGCTCACGGTGAGGTTGGGCACCATGTTTTCCGTGAACCAGGGCAGGGCAATGCTGTAGCTGGTGGCTTTGCCAATCATCTTGGGAACAATGGGCATCATGTTGACTGTGGCAGCATTGTAGCCCAGTTTCTCAGCAACTTTGCCGGTAACGCCGAGCAATTTATCCCAACCCTCGCTGAGTTTGGCGCGATCCGTTACGCCGGAGTAGAAAGCCACGCGGGGGAATGCTGTGGTATTACCGGGCTTGCCACCCAGCACGGTGGGCATGGTGGCACCGCCGTCCATAACAAAGGCGTAGGTGTTACCCAAACCGGAGGTAACAGTGCCCAGCGCCTCGATAGCCTCTTTAGCCTCGGGCAAGAAGCCTTTTACCATGGCCATTTTGGCAGCGGCAGAGTTTTTGTCATCCTCGGGTGCAAGGGCAATAACACCATCCGCAATCTCCACACCGGCATCAACCAGGCTGATGAGGTCGGGCATGTTGGGGAGGTTCCAGTTGGCGGATTCTGCGTAGAAGATGGTGTTGGCATCTGCTGCTTTGTTGAGCAGGCTGAGCTTAGCGGGCTTAGGCGTAACGCCGAGGTTGTCGTAATGCATGTCAAAGTCCACTTCTTTATCATTCCAGCAGATGGTAGCCAGCGTGGGTTTCTCTGCGGTGTAGGTGGTCCATTTTTGCCAAGCGTTCACAACGGTGCTTACACCCTTGGCGGCAGTGGTAAAGGTTGCTTGATCTGCACCGCCCTGAGCAGCCAGGGCAGAGAACATGTTCTCCACCGTTTTGGCGATGGATGCAAAGTAATGAGGTTGCAGTTTGTTATAAGCATTGGTGGCGGCATTTGAGCCGTATACAGCCATGTGCAGTCCCTGTGTGAGCTTGGAGTCCACCGCGGCGAGCTTATCTGTACCAAGTACGGATTCTTGCGGTGTGGCAGCGGTGTTGATTTGAGCGGGATCCTCGCATACAACGGCTATAATCTTGTCGTCCTCAAGCTTGAGGAGTACATAGAAAGTGCGCTTAACGGCCTCTTGTTTCAGCGCAATTTCATACTCATCATCCCAGGGGGAGGGCTGGGCTTCATCCTCCGGCACTTGAAGCTTAAGCCCGGAGAATCCGTTAATGGAGACGTACTCGATGCCATCCTCGGGGTCGGATGCTGATTCCATCTCGCCGGTAGCCATGGCGTACCACTCAGCAATCATAGCCTCATAACCGGGGTTGGCAACCAGCACGCCGTAAGCAGGGGCGATTTTGCCTTGTGCCAAGAGGTCTTTTACAGCCTGTATATTGGCGGCCTCTGCCTTGTTTACCTCAGCCTTGAGGGGGGCTGAGTACTGCGGGGCGGCATCGGCAGCAATTTGCTTGAGAGCGGGGAGCATCTCACTGAGCTGGAAGCAGTTGTAGAGGTCTGCCAGCGCAGCCAAAGTAGCAGCAGAGCCTGCACCACCGGCAAGGGCAATGCTGTTAATGGCTTTCAGCTCCTCCGGCATGTCGGCATAGTCTTCATTATCAATAGCACCAACAGCGTTGAGGTGGCTGATAAAGGCGGGGACATTTGTAAAGGTGAAGCACAGGTCAACGTCTGCGGGCATAATGGCCAGAGCAGGCATGGCCTCGGCGCGTTGGTCTACGGTAGCTGTTACCGTGGAGGGGGCGGCAAGGGCAGTGTAAACATCAGCCGGTTGCTGGGCGCAGAGGGGCGCAGCTACCGTGGCTGCCATTAACATAAGGGTGGTGCGTATGTTCATAGTGACTTCAATATAGCAAAAATCCCCACCATGTAAAGCGGAAAATACAGGAATTGTTGTATGCTGTCAAAAAAAATAACAGACAATACCTTAAAAAGGCATTGCCTGTTGAAAAACGGTTAATGTTGATGGTGGTATTACTTCTCGCAGTAGCCACGGATAGCGGCGGCAATGCGGGCGGAAACATCCTCGGGCTCGCCTTCTTCAACCACGTCAATCTGCACCACTTTACCCTGGGCGCGGTAGTGCTCTACCACGGGTACGGTGAGGGTTTCGTAGTCTTTACGACGCTTGGCAAAAGCCTCGGGGTTGTCGTCGGTACGCACAATCATGGCACCGCCGCACTTGGGGCAAACCTCCTCACCGTTGCGGGTGGTTTCACCGCAGGCGGGGCAGGCTTTGCGCTTGAGCATGCGAGCCTCGATAAGCTCTGCGGCTACGTTGAGGTAAACAACGATGTCTACCCCCAGACCCATGGCGGTCAGGTTGGCATCCAGCGTTTCTGCTTGGGCAACGGTGCGGGGATACCCATCGAGCAGGCAACCGCAATCCTTGTTCTCGCCCAACCACTTGGCAACAATGCCGTTTACAACTTCATCCGGCACAAACATGGCGGCATCCATGTACTTCTTGGCTTCCAGACCCAGCTCGGAGCCGGCGGCAATCTCTGCACGCAGCAGGGCGCCTGTGCTCAACGGCTTGAGGCCGTAGGTCTCTGAAAGGAAAGAAGACTGAGTGCCCTTGCCGGAGGCCGGGGCGCCTACAAGTACGAATCTCTTGAGTGTTTTCATTTTCTTGTGTAAGCTTTCCGGAGACTGTCTTCATCAACAGCTCACGGCAACATTATGCCTGTTTTCGTTGAAAATGCAAGCTAAAAACGTAAACGGCCAGGGCAAACGCATTAGGAGTATGACACTTTCTTCAGATTGACAATTTGGGGACCTCGATAAACTCGCCAAATGGCAATTTGCAGGTGTGAGCATCTCAAGCCGTCGCAGAGGCTTTGCTTACTTCGTATTTTGGATTTCACATTTCGTACTTCCAAGCCCCCTTGTGGGGCGAAATAACATAGGCAGG
>JAFQEF010000111.1 GCA_017399165.1 Akkermansia sp. | reverse complement strand
CCCTGGAACTTGCCGCACTTGGGAGCAAAGTTACCTTGCATGCGGGGGCCCTGCGGGCGAAAACCCTTGTCCATGCCGGGCTTGCGGAACTGACCCTGGAACTTGCCGCACTTGGGAGCAAAGTTACCTTGCATGCGGGGGCCCTGCGGGCGGAAACCCTTGTCCATGCCGGGCTTGCGGAAATGACCCTGGAACTCGCCGCACTTGGGAGCAAAGTTACCTTGCATGCGGGGGCCCTGCGGGCGACGACCCTCGTGCTTCATGCCGGGCTTACCATGGCGGCGGCCCTCGTGATTCATACCGGGCTTGCCGTGGCGGCGGCCCTCGTGCTTGCGCATACCGGGCTTCTTGCCGAACTTATCTGCATTGGCGCGCATAAAGTCACGCTTGGCAGCGAAAGCCTCTGCAGCGCTGATCTTGCCGTCTTTATCAGCATCATACTTAGCCAAGAATGCAGCTTTGGCATCAGCAGGAGCAACTTGGGGAGCAGGTGCTACGGGAGCAGGAGCAGCCTCCGGAGCCGGACCCTGTGCAAACACAGGCAACGCAGCCGAGAGTAGAATGAGGATGGAGTTCTTCATAATCTGTATTTTGTTTATTGTTGAAGTGTGTCGGTTAAATGGAACCTTACAAGCAGGAGAACGCAACCCGGCAGCGATTTTCTACAGAAAAAATAATTTTTTTGAAAATAATGCTCTCTCCCACCCGAAAAATCGGCATCTGCATAACAGTACATTCATTTATTATGTAACAAATAACGCTTGCAAGAGGGAGCGCGAGCAGGTATGATGGGGGTAGATATGAATACCTACAGGATAGCAGTGTTGGCAGGAGACGGAATCGGCCCGGAGGTCATGGAACAAGCCCTGCGCGTGCTGGATGCGGTGGAAACCCGCTACGGCTTTAAGACAGAACGCACCACGTGTTATGTGGGTGGTGCAGCCATAGACCACTGCGGCAAGGCATTGCCTGCCGAAACGCTGGCTGCCTGCGAGGCGGCGGATGCCATCCTGTTCGGCTCCGTAGGTGGGCCTAAGTGGGATACATTGCCCCCCGATGAGCGCCCGGAGCGCGGGGCACTGTTGCCTCTGCGCAAGCATTTTAAACTGTATGCCAACCTGCGTCCGGGCATTTGCCTGCCCGAGCTGGTGGATGCCTCGCCCATCAAAAACAGCATCATCCCCCATGGGTTTGATATACTGTGCGTACGCGAGCTGACCGGTGGCATGTACTTTGGCGAGCCTAAGTTCTACGGTGAAAAAGATGGCGAAACCGTGGCATTGGATACCCTGTTCTATAAAAAGAGCGAGGTAGAGCGCATTGCCCATGTAGCCTTTGAGGCAGCCCGCGGTCGCAACAAAAAATTATGCAGTGTGGATAAAGCCAACGTGTTGGCGTCATCCGTCATGTGGCGGGAGGTGATGAACGGCATCGCCCCGCAATACCCGGATGTTGAGCTCACACACATGTATGTGGATAACGCCGCCATGCAGTTGGTGCGCAACCCCAACCAGTTTGATGTTATGGTCACAGAAAACACCTTCGGGGATATCCTGACGGATGAAATGGCCATTGTATGCGGCTCTTTGGGTATGCTGCCCAGTGCCTCCCTGTGCCAAAACGGGCAGAGCACCTTCGGCCTGTACGAGCCCTCCGGCGGCTCCGCCCCGGATATTGCCGGCAAAGGCATTGCCAACCCCATTGCGCAAATACTCTCCATGGCCATGATGCTGCGCTACACCTGCAAAGAAACCGCCGCCGCCAACGCCGTAGAGGCCGCTGTGCGTGCCGTCATTGCCGCGGGCTACCGCACGGCAGACCTGCGCAGCAACACCCCCGGTGAAATACACGTGGGCACCGCCGGCATGGGCGATGCTATCATTGCAGCCTTAGCATAACCCCCTCCTCACATCGTGCAACCCATTTGCCCCCATTGCAGCTCACCCATACACAACGGTGCAGAAGACCAGTGCCCCGTGTGTGGCTACAGCATGCACCGGGCAGATGCGATTTTCGGCGCTAACGAGGTAGAGTTTACACGCGTGGTGGATGCCGCCGGCGCCCTCACCCACAAGGAGCGTATGGAGCTGATACGCTACCTCAATGAGCTGGAGCGCAAGTTATCCCCCATTGCCTTGGGAGTTTACATAACGGACCACGGCCAGCTCTCCAACTTTCGTCACCACGCGCATTGGATTCTGAACCACGCGCGCATTCATGCCCCATCCTTCGGCAAACGCCAACAAAAGAAAACCACCAAGAGAGAGGAGGGCACCATTGTGGAGCTCAGTGCCGAGGAGCGCCGCATGCGGGCGCAGGAAAAACCCGCGGGGCTTTTCCGGAGATTCGCCACCTACCTCAAAGATAAGTTCAGCCCCTATGCAGGCCCCGTGCAGCAGGAGTGGATGCTCATCTTGGTGCTGGATGTTCAGCTGGAGATTGCCTGTTTCTCCTGGGGCTACATGCTGGACCCCTACATCAACCCCGATACCATCAACTCCGGCATTGTGAAATGCCGCCTCCTGTTCCGCGAGCGCGCCATGGTGCAGGCCCTCAAAAAGGTGATGAAGTCTACGGTATACAAAATTGCCAAAGACAACAACCTCAGCACGCTGTTCGGGGGCATCAAATCCGCCTTTACCGGGCGCAACGCCCTGGCCGCCGCCGCAGGGGTATCTATGGCATGTGCCCCCCAACAAAGCATGGCTGAGCCCGTGTTTGAAAATGACGACTATGCCGAGATTGTGGAAGTTGCCCCGGCCACACCCACACCGCAGCAGCCGGCTCCGCAACCCACCGCCACGGCACCTGCCGCCACCGCGCGAGGCAGTGCGGCCGCTTACACAGACCCACCGCGTTGGGCCCCCGCAGATTACGAGCTGCTCATGCAGCGCAAAATCAACGCCGGCTACAACATGCTGATACCCGGCGGGCAAGAGACAACACCCGCCCCCCTGCCCTCGCCCTCCACCCGCCAAGGGGCTTTTGAAGAAAGCGATACCGAGGTGCGTGGCCGTTATACGGAGGAGTACCGCCCCCGCCCCGGCCGCAGTGTACCACCCCTGAACGACCCGCAGAAAATTTTAACGGATGTGGAGCGCAATGACGCACGCTACCTGCTGCAAAACCTCAATGCACACTGCCCGTTCAGCATCTATGTATGCATTTACAAAGCCGGGCAAACCGTGCCGCAAGAGCTCACCGCACCCACCCTCATTCACTCCATTGCCGGGGTGGATGAATATGCGGTGCTCATTCAATACGGCATGGGTGACAACGCCACGGTGGACCTCGGTTATAAGTCCATTGATATTACCGATGAGCAACGCCACCAATTTTTGCTGCAAACACAAGAAAAAATACAAGCCGCAGGCGGTGGTATAGAGGGCCTGCTGGCTGCCATGCAATGCGTCAAAGAGCAGATACTTCCCTTGGCAGACTCCTTTACCCCGCTCACTGCCGGCACCGGCTACAAGCTCAGCAAAGTTTTAGAGGAAGGCGTGGGGGAAGCCCCGGCGGAGGAAAAAGAAAAATCCCCGCAAGAGCAGATAATGGAGTTCTTCTCTGTTCCCGGCAGAATCACCTTGGCCGTCATTGCCGGTGTTGTGGCGCTTATCAGCACCCTAGGCGGCATTTGGGTATACCGCCAATTAGGCAAAAGCACCTTAAAAGAAACGCGCCCGGACTACCGCTTGGCCTCCCGCTACGGCGCAGGTGTATCCCGCCATGTGCGCTACCTGGAGGGTCAGGAAGCAGAAAAAGCTAAGACGATTTTCTGATTTTTTCGCGTGGGAATCAATTTACTGTACGATAACTTACGTATGAAACCTGTTTTATTATTATTTTCTCTTTGTTTGTTATCCGGCATGACATGTTACCCTGAAACTATGCATGATGTTGGGCTTAATGAAACTTCAGAAAAAAAAACAGAGCTGAATATTAAATGGAAAAACGTATCTGTTTGTGTCACTATCCATCAAGGACGCAAAGTCGTCATTCAAAGCCTCGCATTAGATGATGGTATACGTAATAAGGTAGAAAGCCGGGTAGCTCCTTCTTGTTCAATAAATAACATCAACGTTTCATTTGAAAAAGATTATTTAGCAATCGAATTCAGTGATACCGTATGGGTATATATATACGAGGATGGACAAATTATAGAGCCTGAACCAGAAGTTCTGTTAGATTGAAAAGATAAAAATTTACTGTACGATAACTTACGTATGAAGGCTCAATTGTTTTTATTTCTTACCTTGTGCATGCCAAACATTGTATGCGCAGATGCTTCTCAGAGAAGAACATCAGTAAACAACGCCCCACAAATACAGAAGAAACAAGGGGACACGTTGCATGCTGAAGGTTATTATCAACAAGCAGAACGATACAGGACAGGCGTAAATTGTCAACAGGATTTTGATAAAGCGTATCGTTTATACAAACAAGCTGCCGATTTAAATTATACGCCGGCCATACATGCCCTTGCTATGTGTCATCTGCAAGGAATTGGCACACCCTGTAATCCTCCCGAATTTCTGAGGTTAATTGAAATTTCAGCACGAAGAGGATATAGGAAATCTATTTCCTGTCTTCTGGCCGTTCATTATGGAGATACACCTTATTTCCCCAAAAATAAAGAGAAGTACGAAGAGTGGTTTAAATATGGTGCTAATCTGCGTATACCGGAGTTTATGTACGAATATGGAGGATATTTGTTGAATTCTCAAGTCAATGAGTCGATACGTAACGAAGATATTATCAATGAAGGCCTTTCCTGGATAACACTAGCAGCTAATCAGGGGCTTCCGCAAGCTCAAAACGAACTGGGGAGATTGGCTCTATATGGTATTTGGCGAGATGTTGATGGTGAAGAAGCAATTAAATGGCTCACATTAGCCGCGGAACAAGGTTTGGCCGTTTCACAACGTCATATGGGAATTTGTTATACATTGGGTATAGGGGTGGAACAAAATTTTGAGACCGCTTTTATGTGGTTTACAAAAACCGCAAATGGAGGTGACGCTTATGCTCAAATGTGTTTGGCGCTCGCATATTACAATGGGGAAGGAACGGAACAAAATCTAACGGAAGCATATAAGTGGGCTCACAAATCTGCGGCTCAGGGACGTGAAGATGCCAAAGCTCTACTGCAAAAAATCAACTGTAACATTGCTTCACCGGACACAGAGAGTCTCAACAAATAATTTTGATAAAGAACAACTAATGAACAATAACTTAATTCCTGTTCAACAATGTTGTGTGTTATCGAAGACTATATTCTATATCAAAAAAAAAGCTTCTGAATGCAATTTCTAAAGATAAAGATTTTATTTCCGGGGTCCCCAACAAGCCTCAAAATTTTAAACTAGAAAATCTTTCTGCATTTTGCTACAAAATATCCGTGCACTTCGGACAAAAAACAGAAAGTGGGGAGCCTGCTCATAAAAAACTACTTGCAGATACACATATGAAAACTTTAATACTTCTTTTTATAGTATCAATCTTAATGTCGTCATGTAGAGTCGTTTGGATTGACTTATCTTCACCAATAAGAACAATAGGTCATCAGGAATACATCCTGGTTAACAGTAGAGATAGAAATCTACCTATACACAAACTTGATAATAAATACTATATAAGACTTCCCTTCCATTGCGTAGATCGTGAAACCAGCAAGGTTTGCATAAGCTCTCCCCAGCCGTCTACAGAAGGTTCCAATTGGCAATGTTTTCCGAAATCTCCCATCACCCTTCCGAGCAACAAAGAAAAATACTTCTTTTTTTACCCGCTTAAAGGAATTCCTGATATTTCCGGCCATACAATACGTATAGATCCAAAACACTCAGTCCTTACAAGCAATTATTTCACCAATTCTACTCCTGTTGCCTATTTGGGAGATAGAGAACTTAGTGGTAATATTGAACCTCAACACCAGTATTCAACAGCCGGCTACTGTCTGTATCCATTGTCTTGCATACTATACTGTTCTGATGTTGCTCTATCTTTGGTTGCAACCTGTGCATTATCTCCCATTATCAGCATAGTATATGATTTACCAAATTCTATACAGCAACAAACTTCTTCGAAACTGCCGGAGGGAGCAAACTAATTTTTAGTGATGAATCTATTTGTATGTCAACACGTGGGAACACAAGTAAAGGCATACTTGGCGACAAAGAACAACCGATTTGAATTTGTATATACCCCTAAGCATGGTTCGTGGTTGAATCTGATTGATAATTTGGGGACCCTAAAAACTCGCCAAATGGCAATTTGTAGGGGATACAGCCTCGCAGCGATAGCTGCGCTGACTTTTTTATTTTAGAATAATGGCGGCTATGCCGCAGGTAAATACAACTTATTGCCCGCCGGAGCGGGCATGGGGCTTCGAGTCTCTCCTGTGGCTCGCTTTCTACGCCCTCACAGGGTGAGATTTGCCCTGCGGGCAAGTGAGATTCGCACAGATGTGCGAGTGATATTACCCCTGCGGGGTAGTGATATTGAAGGGCGCTTGCCCTTCAGTGCTAGGCCTATAACTACCAATTTGTAGGGGCGCCGGAGATCCGTAGGATGCAAGATAAATAGTTTTTGTTGAGTTTTTAGAGATGCCCAATTTAAGATTCAGCATCTGCGGGACGAGGCAAACAAAACTTTGACTTTACTCTAATTTGCAAGGTTTCACGTTGACAAATGCAAAAAAGTTCTATATAATACGTGAACTATGGCAAAGGTTAGAATCACCGGCTTAGAAAATCTTCAGACAGCACCGTCGCTCTATTTACCGAACAGAGTGGACGCAGTGGTATTACCCGAGTTGGAGCGTCTGCTCGGCGGCATTGATAATGTGGCCTATATGGTGGAGGAGGTACTTGCACCGGAGGAGGATGTAAAGCGTTTTCTCAAGAAGCGCCACGTTGTAAGCTTCAATTTCCGCAAGGCCAATGTCAAGAGTTTGCGTGAGCAATTGCTCAACCAAATGGCAGAGGGTAGGGATGTAGTGTTTGTACCGGGGCGCCCCAACAGCATAATGGGCTGCACATCAGACGTGCCCATGCCTTTCATGATGCAGCTGGCGGCCTTGCATATATCCCCCGTGCCTGTATTTGTGGGGCATTATCGGGAGAATATATTACGCGCGTTTACCTCAGACAAAACGTATGAATGGATAGCCCTGAGCATACTGCCCAAGCTCAGCCCGGGGCCGTTAACCGGCGAGCGCGTGCTGGAGGCTTGGATGGAGGCATCTGCCACGGAATACGAGCGCAACCCCATTTTGGACTTCTCACTGGCACGGTTGCTGGTGGAGGGCATGCGCCGCAACGGCAAGGTGGAGGTTATTGACGGCCTGGATGGCTCTTCCCTGCCGTTTTACAAAGTGTTGGGGGTATCCATGGCGTTATCCAGAGAGCTCAAAAAGATGGTCACAGAGCCGCGTTTGGGTATCATTCTGCCGCCGGGTAAGGGCGGGCTTATTGCCAACTATGCCTGTATTTTGGCCGGCATTGTGCCCGTCAACATCAACTACACGTCATCTGAGCCGGCCTTTAAGAGCATAGTACGCCAAAGCGGGCTTAAGCACTTTATCTCTGCCCGCGCTTTCATGAGCAAGTTGCCGCAGTTCCCCTGGCCACAGGGGGATGCCATTATTCACTTAGATAAAACCCTCAAGGGAATCGGCATGCCCAAGATTGCCGGTTGGGTGGCCTTTGCCCGCTTTGCCCCCATGAGCGTGGTGAGCATGACATTTAACCTGGATGCCCGCAAGGGGGATGACGAGGCCGCACTGCTCTTTACCTCCGGCTCCAGCGGGGAGCCCAAAGGCGTGGCCTTTACCCACCGCATGGTCATTGCTAACATGACCCAAATACTCAGCAAAGCCTCCTTGGCACCGGGTAGCAAGTTCTTGTGCAGCTTGCCCATTTTCCACAGTTTCGGGCTTACCATCAGCACCTTGTTGCCGCCCATTTATGGGTTTGGCATGGTTACCTACCCCTCCCCGTTGGAGGCCAAAAAGCTCAATGAACTCATTGAGCAACACAAGTGTGCCCTGGTTGTTACCACCCCCACATTTGCCCGCAGCATGCTGCGCCGCGCAGGTGCCCACACATACGACTCCGTGCAGCTCTTTGTTGTGGGTGCAGAAAAACTGCAAACAACCGTTGCAGAGGAATTTAAGGAGAAATGCAACGTCACCCTGCTGGAGGGCTACGGCCTCACGGAAACCGCGCCCGTTTGCGGCGTTAACCTGCAAGAGACCGGCTCCACCCCGCAACAACCGTACTTTGTGCCGGGCTACAAGTTCGGCAGCATCGGGCAGGTGTTGCCCGGCTTGGCGGTGCGTATTACCGACCCCGATGACGACAACGTGCGCCTTACCCTCAACGAGCAAGGCATGATTTGGCTCAAAGGCGCCAACGTTTTCAAAGGCTACATTGGCAGAGACGACCTCAACGAGGGTATTTTCCGCGATGGCTGGTTCAAGACGGGAGACTTGGGCAAGGTGGACCTCAACGGCATACTCACCTTGGGCGGGCGGCGATCCCGATTCTCGAAAGTGGGTGGGGAGATGGTACCGCACGAGGTGGTGGAAAACGCCATAGAAGACTTTGTACCCCACCCGGAGGGCTTTACCGGTCGCGCCGTGGCTGTGGTAGGCGTGCCCGATGCCCAGAAGGGCGAGGCCCTGGTACTGCTCTCCTGCGTGCACACCTCTCAGCTGACACAAGCGTTGGATGAGATACGCAGCCACTTGGTAGAACAAGGCCTGCCCCGCTTGTGGTGCCCGCGTGAGATTATCCCCGTGGAAACCATACCTGCCCTGCCCACCGGCAAGATGGACCTGCGCGGCTGCCAAATGCTGGCTAACGAAGCCCTGGGAATCCACTAATTGACACACGCACCAACATGAAAACAGCCGGAGTCATTCGCAGCATTATCCCTTGCATAGCTGTTTTGTGCGCCGCCTGCACGGAGCAGCCGCAGGTACCTGCGGTTACCCAGCCGGAGCGTGCCCAAAATGTAAGCCTCAGCGGTGTGGAAAACCTGCACCGCGTGAGTGCAGACCTGTACCGCAGCGGCCAGCCGGATGCAGAAGGATTCACCGCCCTGGAGCAATTAGGCATACGCAGTGTGCTCAACCTGAGAGAATACCACAAAGACACCCGCAAAGCCCGCCACACCGGGCTGCACCTTATGGCATACCCCGTGGCTGCCGGCCAAGTGACGGCGGGGGATGTGGAGAACTGCCTGCGCCTGCTGCAACAAGCCCCCAAGCCCGCATTGGTGCACTGCTGGCATGGGTCCGACCGCACGGGCATTGTGGTGGCGGCATACCGCATTATCTACCAAGGCTGGAGCGTGGAGGAGGCTGAAAAAGAGTTCAGGGATGACACCTACGGCCACCATGAGTTCTGGTACGGCAACTTGGTACAACTACTCCGCCAAACAGATTGGCAGGCCATGAAACAACGCCTGCTCAAAACTGAAAATTAATCTGTCTGTTGAACCACCTTTGACACATTTCCCCAGTCAATGGGGTATTCAGCAGGGCATGCTCCTATCATGCGAGCCCGGCGAGCTATCATGCCCCGCTATCATGTGCAACTATCATGCGAACCGTAGGTGAGCTATCATGCAAGGCGCATCGCGCCGCGCAGTAAAAGGGATTTTTAGCCTTAGCTACATATTGAAACCAAACTTAACTGTCACCCGTTTCACGGGTTCCCTCTGTTACCTATCGGTACGAGGGGTTTCCGTCTTCGGCAAGCCTACGCCGTGACGAGTCGCTCGCCGTAGGCTCGCTTCACCACCTCGCTACTTGAAATGCCGCCCGCTGCGCGGGCTGAGGCTTCGAGATTCGCCTGTGGCTCGATTTCTACACCCAAACAGGGTAAAATATGCGCCGCGGGCGGATGCCTGCCAAAATCACAAGCCCGCTCTGCGGGCGTCATTTTATTTAGCGAGTGGTGGAGCCGCGCAGCGGCGCAACCACTCGTACCGATAAAAAATAAATTTGAACCCGTGAAACGGGTGACAGTTAAGTTACGCTCATCATTATCACGCCGTATGTTTACCATTCTTCTTATTTTTTCTTGTTCAATATGCAATAAAATGATATGATACGTACGCTTAGTTATGGGAAGGTCATATACAAAAATTATCATTCATATTATCTTTCATGTTAAAGATGAGTCACATTGTATAGAAGAACACGATTTAACAAAGATGTTCAACTATATTTGCGGAGTTATAAGAAATTTCTCCGGCTACGTTTATGCCATCGGAGGCAGGCCTGATCACGTGCATATTTTAGCCTCTACTCCCGTATCAATGAGTCTAAGCGATTTTGTTCGGACAATTAAAGCCAACAGCAGCAAATGGATCAAGACAATTCACAAACAATACGCTGCATTTTCTTGGCAAGAGGGTTATGGGGCTTTTTCCGTTAGTGAAACAAATACAAAGGCAGTTATCCAATACATCAAAAATCAGAAATTACACCATCAAACAAAATCCGCACAGGAAGAGTTCATACAGATTTTAGAGAGGAGCGGACTTCTGGCAAACGGTGTCGCTAACGATACTAAATAATTAATTACAGCAAATATTTCGAACATTGCTTAACTGTCACCCGTTTCACGGGTTCAGTATATTATTTATCGGTTCGAGTGGTTTCGCTCGCCGTCGGCTCGCTGCACCACTCGCTATTTGAAGTATCGCCCGCTGGAGCGGGCTATTTTACTTGCTCTAGGCGATGAGGCCGATATGTTGCATAGCGCAGGGCGTGCATCCCGAACCCGTGCACCTATTTTTGCACATCCCCCGGGGTGTCAGCCCGCCGCTGTCGAAAATAAAACCGGGTAACAATTTCACTCAAAAACCGAGCCATGAACGGGATGAGGCGAGGGTGCCGCGGGCGTAAGCCCGCGTTACGGGCGTCATTTCACATAGTGAGCGAAACCACTCGTAGTCATCAGGAACATAACGGAACCCGTGAAACGGGGTGACAGTTAAGCACCTCCTCGTCAATTAGACTTTGGCCAAGCCAAAGCTTTAACCGCCTGAACAACGGCTTGAGTAACGATGGTGAGGCGGCGGTAGCAGAGGGTATCCGGGGTATCGGTAGGTTCGTGGTAATGGGGGTTGCGCAGCAGGGCGGTATCGGTAATCATGATGGAGGGGATACCGAGGGGGTAATAGTTGCGGTGGTCTGAGAAGTAGAGCTCGGTATCATGCACAAAGGGCAGGTTGATGCGGGCTGCGGGCATGTTTTGTTTCAGGTGGGGGTAGACGGCGAGGGCGAGGTCGCGAGCATCGGGGTCGCCCACTACGGCAATGAAGTTGCCCACCGTAGGCAGCATGAGGGAGTAGCCCGGGAAGATGGAGGGCTGGCTGCCGAGCTCATCGGTATAGTAGCCGAGCATCTCCAGGCAAATGAGGCCGCGCACCTTTTCTTTATCGCAAGCGGAGGCATGGTGGGCAGAGCCCATATCGGGCGTGTTGAAGTAGGGAGGCTCCTCGCAATCCCACGCCACGAGCTCTACCGTGTGGGTGGGTGGTGTTTTGGGCAGGCGGGCAGCGAGCTCCAACAGGGCAGCCACGGCACTGGCATTGTCGACTGCCCCGCGGTTGGGGCCGTCATCCTCACCAATGTCGCAGGCATCGTAATGGGCACCGATGATGTAGCGGGTATCATTTTTACCGGGGCGTGTAGCGCAGATGTTGCAGCGTTTTTCGCCGTCGGAGGTGGTGAAGTATTGGCGTTTTACCTGCCACCCGGCAGCACGGAACTTGCTCTCTATGTAAACTCTGGTTTTCTCAATGGTATCCCCATAGCGGGGGTGAGCACAGAGCTGCTGCACATGGTTACGCAACACAGCCTGCTCCCTGGCCGGCACCTCTGCCGTGGGGGCATCGTGGTATTCTATCATACCACATGCGGTGAGGCATAAGCTGAAGATGAGGCAGATGAGGTGTTTCATGGCATCAGGCATTTAAACTTTGCAAAGCACGGCGCATGGCGGCAACGGTGGTATCTATATCTGCCTCCGTATGGGCGGTGGAGATAAAGCCGGTTTCATACGGAGAGGGGGCAATGTAGACCCCTTGCTCCAGCATGGCGAGGAAGTAGCGGCGGAACATGTCGAAGTTGGCCGTGGTGGCGGTGGAGAGGTCGTATACATCTTGCGTGGTGAAGAAGAGGCAGAACATGGAGCCGCTGCGCTTGAAGGTGAGCGGCAGGTGCAGGTCTGTCAGTGCAGCGCGCACGCCCTGCTCTAAGCGGGCTCCCAGGGATTCGAGGAGGGTGTAGGCATCCGTAGCCTCCAGCTCCTGCAACTGGGCCAGGCCCGCCGCCATGGCCACGGGGTTGCCGCTGAGGGTGCCGGCCTGGTACACGGGGCCCAGGGGGGAGACACAGTTCATGATGTCTGCCCTGCCGCCGAAAGCACCCACGGGCAGGCCACCGCCGATGACTTTGCCCAGCGTGGTGAGGTCCGGCGTGATGTTGTGCTTGCCCTGCACACCGGCGGGGGAGATACGGAACCCCGTCATTACCTCGTCAAAAATGAGCAGAGCGCCGTGCTGCGCGGTAATATCCCGCAAGAACTCCAAATACCCGGGTTTGGGCAGGTAAAAACCGGCATTGCCGGGATAGGGCTCCACAATGACGGCGGCGATTTGCTGCGGGTGTTGCTCAAAGGCGCGGGCAACGGCGGCAGGGTCGTTATATGGCAGAGCAATGGTGAGCTCCGCAAACTCGCGCGGCACGCCGGCGCTGTCGGGCTCGCCATGGGTGAGGGCGCCGCTGCCTGCTGCCACCAGCAGGCTATCCACATGGCCATGGTAGCAGCCCTCAAACTTGATGATGTATTTGCGCCCCGTGTAGCCGCGTGCCAGGCGAATGGCGCTCATGGTGGCCTCTGTGCCGCTGTTGGTCATGCGCACTTTCTCGATGGAGGGAATCCAACGGCAAATGGTCTCTGCCATATCCACCTCTATACGCGTGGGTATACCATAGCCCAAACCGTGGGGAACAGCCGCCTGCACGGCAGATATCACCGCTTGCGGGGCATGCCCCAAAATGGCGGGCCCCCAGGTGCCCACGTAGTCGATGTATTGCTTGTCATCTTCATCCCACAGGTGGGCACCTTGTGCCCGCTTTACAAAAAACGGGGCTCTTTCCAACCGGCGAAACGCCCGCACGGGGGAGTTGACACCACCGGGTATTACCTTGCATGCACGCTCAAACAGTTCTTCAGATATGGCCATGCCATCATTATACCATGAGTGTCAAGTTTGGAATAGAGAGAAGATGATTTACAATTTGGGAATCTCTAAAAAATCTGGTACCCTCACAAATTGGTAGTTGTGGGGCTCCTCAGTGTGAGCCGCAGGGGGCTTCGTTTCCTACGGCGTTCTACGCCCACCCGGAGGGCGAACTGTCCATGTGCCGTAGGCACTCTTCATGCTTGCGTTAGCAAGCTTGCTTACAGCCCCGCCAACCGGCGGGGTGAAAGACCAATAGCCCGGGGTAAGCTGCGCTAGCGGCTTACCCCGGGTAT
>JAFQEF010000110.1 GCA_017399165.1 Akkermansia sp. | reverse complement strand
TGCGTGCACGCTTGACCGCCTGCCTATGTTATTTCGCCCCACAAGGGGGCTTAGAAGTACGAAATGTGAAATACAAAATACGAAGTAGGCAAAGCCTCTGCGACGGCTTGAGATGCTCACACCTACAAATTGCCATTTGGCAAGTTTTTCGAGGTTCCCGAATTACGATTTTCAGAGTTAGCCGGGAGCATTACATTTCATCCGGGCAGTATTTGCCCGCCGGGGCTGCAAGAATTAGCTCTCAACTCGCAAATTAAATTTGCTTTCTCACTCTCAATCTGCTACTATACGGGTGTTATGTTAAAAGGTATTTCTCCCGTTGTTTCTCCCGCCCTTCTCAAGATACTGGCAGAGATGGGCCATGGCGATGAGATTGTGTTCTCAGACGCCCATTTTCCCGGTCACACTTTCAACAGCAATGTAGTGCGTGCAGATGGTCTGGGTGTAGACACCCTGCTGGCCGGCATTATACCCCTGTTTGAGCTGGATGCCTACGCCACCCCCGTGGTGATGATGCAGGCCGTACCCGGCGACACCTTGGACCCCGCCGTTGAGGCCAAATACCGCAAAGCCTTGGGCTATGATGGCGAGATTGAGCGTGAGGAGCGCTACGCCTTCTACGAGCGCGCCAAAAAAGCCTACGCCGTTGTGGTGACAGGTGAAACCGCTAAATACGGCAACATCATCCTCAAAAAAGGCGTAACCCCCGTGTGCTGATTTTCTGCCGTGTTTCGCATCTGTAAAACCATAGAGCTGGAGAGCGGGCACCTGCTCTCCAAGCACCCCGGCAGCTGCCAGTTTCCCCACGGCCACACCCGCAGTGTAGAGCTGGTGTTTGCCGCCGACACGCTGGATGAAAATGACATGGTGATGGATTTCAAAGCCATCAAAGAGATGATGGGCGACTTTTTGCAGCAGTTTGACCACGCCCTCTGCATGAACACGCAAGATGCCCACTTTGAGGATTTTCGCCGCATTTACGGAGAACGCATCATCCCCTTCGACAAGCAGGACCCCACCAGCGAGGCCATGGCCCACACCGTTTACCGCTTTGCGGCAGATGCCCTAGCCAAAGCCGCCCAAGGCATAGGCACCGCCTACCCTGTGCGCAGCTGCGTTCGCTTGGAGCGCGTGCGCGTGTGGGAGACGTCCTCCAGCTGGGCTGAATACGCGGCAGATTAACCACCACCACGCCCCCACCACCATGCAACAAATATGGCTTAAGCAAGAGCCCACCCACCAAGACCTCATCATCTACATGCTGGGCTGGGCTGCCACGCCCAACGCCATCCTGCATATCGACACCCCGGGGTTTGATGTACTGGCCTGCTGCAACTACACGCAGCTCAACCGATTGCAAGCAAAAGACTTTGCACGCTACCGCCGCATCTACCTCTTTGCCTGGTCGTTCGGTATATGGGTGGCAGAGCAATGCTGCACAGAGCTCCCCCTGCACAAAGCCATTGCCCTTAACGGCACTCCCTACCCCGTGCACCCGGAGTGGGGCATGCGCCTGCGCGTGGTGCTGCGCAGCATGCGCGCCATGGCCAAAGCCGGCACAGCCAACCCTTTTGCGGATGATGCCCAAGCCGGCCGCTACATGCCCGATGGCCCCTACCCGGACCGCCCCGCCGCTGATAAGGTGGATGAGTTGATGTTCCTCTCCGGCCTGGCAGAGCAAAACTCTGCTGCCAACCTGCACTGGCACAAAGCCTACATTGCGGATAAGGATGAGATATTCCCCCCTGCCCGCCTTTGGGCATACTGGCAAACCGTGGGTCTGGGCACAGGGTTCGACTCCTACCATTACCCCTTTGCCAATCCCGCCATTGTTCTTAACGAACTGGAGGACTGAGGGAGCACCGGGGACAAAGTTTGAAATAATGGCTTGCCCCAAGGGGCTCACAGCGTTTTTTCGTTGCCCGCCGAGGGGAGGGCGAGCAACGAAAACGCGCAGACTTAAAACTTGAACACACCTTGCAGCTGGAACACAAACTCGCCGCTGCGGTCCGTTTGCCCCGCAGGGTTGAAGATGTACTGTACATCCGGCTGTACAAAGAAGGTGGGCGTTACCTGAATCACGGCGCTCAGCTCCACACCATACTCATCTTGGTGCACACGCGGCTCAAAAGAGTCCGCAGCGCGTGCCCACATAAAGCCCAGTGCCAGCTGGTCATGGTTGGCCAAACTGCCCCAACCGCTGTCCCGGAACGGAGCCTGCAACACAAAACCCGTAGTCACGGCGGCCTTCACATTATTAATGGCAGCGGCATCCGTATCCATCACACCGCAGCGAGCAAAGAACCCCAGCGGGGAGCCCTTCCCCATCTGCTGCTGCACATTGAGTGCCGCGCCGGAGCCGGTGCGGTTATCTTGGTCCGTAATCGTGTACTGAAAACGGTACACACCCGGACCCATGCCGAAAAAGTCCTTCGTAATCCACCCGAACTCCGACACATGCACCCAGGAATCAGAGCTGATGTGGCGCAGCGGGTTTTGGTTAATCCCCGACTCCGTGCCCGTGGTGGCATACATGGCATAAAAGCTCTCACAAGGTTGCCACGCCGTTAAAAAACCAAAATTGGCCCACGGCAACGGCAAACATGGGTTAGCCGTAAAGGCAGAGTTCATCAAATTACCATTCCAAGAGCCCGAGTAGATATTCTGGTCCAAGTAAGAGGAGGTATCAATACTACCAACCATACCCACCCATTTACCGTCTGCCAAGCTGTAACCCAAGGCCAAATGCGGTATATACAACCCATTGCCCCCGCGCAAAGAAGATTGCGGGTTACTCAAGCTGCCGATAGTATGCTGTACCCCCGATTTCTGCTCATTAAAATTGAACCCTTGCCCCCAATCTGCCTCAAAGGTCAGGAACAGGCCTTGGCTGTTATCTCGCTTCTTGAGCAGGTACCACACACCACTTGCAGAGTTGTTGGTGGATACAAAACTATTTCTACCCGCGCTGCTCTTGGGGGCCACCGTGGCATAGCCCATGCTCACCGTCAGGTCATACTGCAAACCGTAACGTGCCAGCATAGACTTCACCCGCTGTGCCCCGCGAGATATCGCATCGTTCTCAATCAGCCAGCTCGGCTCCGTTGCCGTGTTGCCCGGTACAAACAAACCATCCAAATACGGCATGAACTTTTGCGGCTGCGCCGGCAAAAACTCCCACCCGCCCAGTGTCAGGCTCCCACCATGGCTGCGGTGCAACACCGCCTCATGCGTGGGCACACCGGCATGACGGCGCACATGCTGCTCCTGCGGCGGCATGGCAGCACGCAGCGCGTGGCTATGCTCCAGCGGCAGCACATACGGCATGCGCCCGAACGCCGTGTCCAGATACCCCTCCACCACAGCGGGCTCCGCCGCAGCATCCCCCGCCCATGCAACTCCCGGCATCACTGCCGCCAACAGATAGTACATTGCTTTCATTTTCATGATTCATACGGTTGACACCCCAACTCCCCCCTCCCGTTGAATAACAAGCAGATTTTGAGCCCGCACGGTAGAGGCAAAAACAGCGTACCAGATAACCTGATACGCTGTTTCTCGGAGTGGAATTAACGAGCCATCAGCTTGGAAAACTTTTAACCGGAGCATTTACACATGAATACTTTGAGGGATTTCTTCCGATGTAGCAACATGACAACAAACTCTCATCTGCCGGGTTTGAACAAGATGGGGCTATATGGTAGAATACATATGCTTTTCCGCCGACATGCCGCATGGCGGGTGTCTACGTGCACCGTCAGCGGGAAGTAAGCCAGTCCTTACCGCTGATGGTAACGTAGCCGCAAGGATACGGAACAGCAGCTAACCATGGCTGGTGGAAAGGAGTTCTGTTT
>JAFQEF010000109.1 GCA_017399165.1 Akkermansia sp. | reverse complement strand
TGCGTGCACGCTTGACCGCCTGCCTATGTTATTTCGCCCCACAAGGGGGCTTAGAAGTACGAAATGTGAAATACAAAATACGAAGTAGGCAAAGCCTCTGCGACGGCTTGAGATGCTCACACCTACAAATTGCCATTTGGCGAGTTTTTAGAGATCCCCAAGGCAGAATTTGCGCATAAATGTGATTTTGAGCTGGAAACGCGGGGTGAAACATGCTAGACTGCACATAGTTAACATGAGCGATACATACATTTTTGACAATATCAACCGATACTTCGAGCTCGGGCGAGAAATCCTCAGCCCCACTCTCTATCTGGCTCCGGGGTATCAGCCTTTTATGATGGAGGCTGCGCAATACGTGCCCGTTTCTCCGGATGCGGCTGTTCTGACGGCTGAGAACACTGCCGCGCTGGTGGCTAATTGCGCCACGGCAGAGCAACAGGCTACTCTTGCTGAAACCGGTGCGGTGGACTTTATTGCTGAGACTCCCGTCGGTAAATACCATGTGTACATCTATGCGCAAGAGGAGGGTTACATGCTGGTAACCATAAGCTTGCAGGTGGATACCTACCTGAAACAGGGTGTGGACTGCCGCTGCTCAGATATTCACTTGCCGGCTGCATGCCCGCCCTCTTGGCGCCGTTACGGCACGTTGCAACCCATTTGGGAGGGTGCCCCCACCCTTACGGCAGAAGATGCCGCCGCGCTGACAGACAGTTTCTTGGGGGAAAAGGAGTGGGAGCGCCTGCGCGAATTGGGCGATGTTGACTTTGCCTACGCCAATGATATCGGGCGTTACCGTGCCTCCGTTGTATCTCAACGTTTGGGGTATAGCATCTGTTTCCGTATCATTAACAGCACGGTGCTGAGTATGGAGCAAATCGGCCTGCCGTCTGAATATGTGGTGCCGCTTACTCGCTTTACCAATGGCCTTATCCTGGTAACAGGCTCCGTGGGTTCCGGCAAATCTACCACACTGGCCTCCATTATCGACTTCATTAATGAGGACCGCCATGATCATATCATCACACTTGAGGACCCCATCGAATCCGTATTCGAGCCCAAAGGGTGCCAGGTAAACCAGCGAGAGGTGCGCCGCCACACCAAGTCATTTGAGCGAGCTCTGCGTGCAGCCCTGCGTGAAGACCCGGATGTTATTATGGTGGGCGAAATGCGTAATTTGGAGACAATCTCTCTTGCGCTTACGGCGGCAGAGACGGGTCACTTGGTATTGGGTACCCTGCACACCGGTTCCGCCGCACGTACCATCGACCGTATTTTGGACGCTTTCCCGCTGGAGGAGCGAGACCACATTCGCATCATGGTGTCGGAGTCCCTGCGCGGCGTGCTCTCTCAGCAGCTGATTCCCAAGAAGGATGGCTCCGGCCGTGTGATGGCGTTGGAGATGCTGGTGAACACCTCTGCCGTTGCCAACTGTATCCGAGAGGGCAAGACCTTCATGATTCCCGGCCTTATTCAAACCGGTAAGAACCAAGGCATGCGCCTTATGGATGACTCCTTGCAGGCTCTTTATTTAGAGGGTACCATCTCCGCAGAGGAATGTATGCAACGTGCAACAGACCATGTAATGATGGAGAAATTCCTTAAGGAACACCCCGTTGCCTGATAACCTATAACATTTTACCTCAATGAAACACAGAATCGATACATACTTTCAGGCTCTCGTGGAAAACGGCGGCTCAGACCTGCACCTCTCCGAGGGGCAGCCGCCCAAGATCCGTGTGCACGGTGATATTGTTCCCATAGAGGAGGGCGTGCTGACGCATGAAGACATGGTGGAGCTCATGGAGCCCATTTGCCCCCCGAAACTCTGGAAAATATATGAGGAGGGCGGTGATGCCGACTTTGCTTATGAGATGAACGCAGAATCCCGTTTCCGCTGCAACTATATGAAGCAGCAGCGTGGGTATTGCTGCGTGTTCCGTCTTATTCCCACCAAGATCCTCACCATGGAGCAACTCAATGTACCGGAGCAGATTAAGCGCTTTGGCGAGATGCGCTCCGGTCTGGTGCTGGTAACGGGCCCCACGGGCTCCGGTAAATCTACCACGCTGGCCGCCCTTATTGACTATATTAACACGAACTTCTCCCGCCATATTATCACGGTTGAGGAGCCTATTGAGTTCGTGCACCCCTCTAAGCGCAGCATCATTACCCAGCGAGAGGTGCCGGAGAATTGCCCCACCTTTGCAGACGGTTTGCGTGCTTCCTTGCGAGAGGACTCCGATATCGTACTCGTGGGTGAGATGCGTGATTTGGAGACTATCTCCCTTGCCCTGACTGCGGCCGAAACCGGCCTGTTAGTGTTCGGCACCCTGCACACCAACAATGCCCGTAAGACCATTGACCGTATCATCGACGTGTTCCCCGCAGAGCAGCAGGCTCAGGCACGCACCATGTTGGCAGGCTCCCTGCGCGGTGTAGTGGCTCAGTTGCTGATGAAACGCTGCGATAAGCCCGGGCGTGTTGCCGTTAATGAGATACTCTTTGCCACACCTGCCGTAAGCGCCATTATTCGTGAGGGCGCCACCCAAAAGTTGGCAGACGTTATTGTGGGCGGCAAGGCTTTGGGTATGCAGTTTATGGATGATGCCATTTGGCAAAAATTGCAGCAGGGTCTTGTATCCCCGCAAGAGGCATACATGAAAGCCATTGATAAGGCCCGCTTCAAGAACTTCTTGCCGCCGGAGGATGCCGGCTTGGCCAACGCCGGTGGTGCATAAAAAATCATTAACCGACCGCGTGGCTATGTGCCACGCGGTTGCTTTATTGACTCATGAAAAGAATAGCCGTTTACGCAGGTAGTTTTGATCCCCCCACACTGGGGCATTTGTGGATGATGCAGCAGGGGGCTGCTCTGTTTGATGAACTGGTGGTGGTATCTGCCGTTAACCCTGATAAAAAGGGCTTTTTCACGGCAGAGCAGCGTCGGGCTGCCATGCAATCATTATTGGCGGAGCTGCCGCCCCATGTGCGTATGGAGGAACTGCCGCAGGGCTTTTTGGCGGAATATGCCCGCAGTATTGGGGCGCGTTGGCTGTTGCGCGGCGTGCGGGGAGGGACGGATTTTGAGTATGAGAAAACAATGGCCCGCATTAATGCTCAAATGGTGCCACAGCTGCAAACTGTGTTTTTGACACCCCCTGCGGAGCTGGAGAACGTGAGCTCATCCCTCATACGTGGCTTTGTAGGCCAGCCCGATTGGCAACGTTGGGTGCGCCCGCATGTTACCCCCGCCGTGTTACGCCTGATGGAAGAATGAGAATAATAATCGGTATAAATAAAAATCATGGCTTGACAATAGGCGTTTAACGTGGCACTATCTGCGCGTTATGAAGTATCTTGCATATTTGCTGACTGTTTGTCTGTTTTTTTGTAGCCCCGTAGTAATGGCTGATGATGAGGGTGATGCGCCCAAATCTGCTGCCGAAACTCGCATGGAGAAGAAAGACGCAGCCGACTGGTACAAAAAGAAGCTTGCTCGCCAAAAAAAGGCAGTATCTGCTCTTAAAAAGGTAAAGAACGAGAAAACAGCCAAGAAAGCCGCCGCCACTATCATGAAGCATTATGGCAAATTGGTGGGTGGCAAGCAAACGGCTATGGGCTCCTCCGGTCCGGCCGAAATCCCTGAGAATGAATCCATGGATGCCATGGCTGAGAAGTATGAAAAGCAGCTCGAAAAGCTCCAGGAGCAGCTCAATGCTGAGATTGAGCGCATCGGTGAGCTTGAAATCGATTGCAAAGAGCTTGATGAGGCTATTGAGGCCGTCAACACATACTGATGATTTATTGGGACAACAACGCCACTACCCCTCTTGCGGAGGAGGTATTGGAGGCTATGCTGCCGTATTTGAAGGGGGCGTTTTTTAATCCATCCGCCTCATACACGGCAGCCAAGCAGGTGCGTGCTGCTCTTGATACGGCAAGAGAACAAGTGGCCGCCCTTGTTGGTGCCCATGCAGATGAAATTATTTTTACCTCGGGCGGTACGGAGTCTACCGTAACCGCACTGAGCCAATTTGAGCATACGCTTACTTTGGCTACGGAGCATCCTGCCACGCTCAGAACCGTGCGTGGCGAGGCTTGCCCCGTGCTGAGTAACGGGCAGGTTGATTTATTGTTGTGGAAAGGGATGCTGCCGGAGCACGACGGTGCTTCTTTTGCTTGGGCGAATCATGAAACCGGGGTGATTCAGCCGGTGCGCTCCCTTTGTGCCGCTGCGGCAGATGCCGGGGCCCGCGTGCATGTGGATATGGTGCAGGCGGCGGGTAAATTGCCCATTGCCTTGCATGATTATGCCATAGATTTTGCCTCTTTGTCTGCCCATAAGTTACACGGCCCCAAGGGAGTGGGTGCATTATACGTGCGCCGTGGCACGCCCTTTACACCACGTGTTACCGGTGGGGCTCAGGAGGATTATCGCCGTGCCGGTACGGAGAATGTAGCCGGTATTATCGGCTTCGGTAAAGCGGCAGAGCTTGCTCTTGCCGCAGCAAATCAATATGCTGCGCTGGCCCCATTGCGCACCCGTTTTTTGGATGCCATTCGTGCAGAAGGAATTGAGGTAGTTGAGAATGGTGGCACGGCGCCACGTTTGCCGCATGTTCTCAATATGCGTATACCCGGTTGCAGTGCAGAGTCTTTATCCCTGTTGTTGGAGCCCATGGGGCTTTTGTGCTCAACGGGGTCCGCATGTACCAGTGCAGAGCCTGAGCCCAGCCATGTGCTCAAAGCCATGGGCTTGGGCGACAAACAAATACGAGAAAGTTTGCGTTTCTCGCTGAGCAGATTCAGCACGGCAGATGAAGTAGATGCCGCTGCTGCCATTGTTGTGAAGGTGGTGCGCAAGGTTCAATCTGTCCAGTCTGCCGTAACCGGCCCGGTTATGGTGTATCGTTAAACCTCGGTATGGACGGCAAACGGGGTGGCATCCGTGAATCTGTGCGGCGGTGGGTGTTGGCCTCGCCTCTTTTTATACCGTTGGTGGCGGTTTGTGGCGCATTGTGGGGAGGTCAACTGTGGGGATTGAGTTTTGTTGCCTGTTTGCTTGCAGCGGTGTGTAAACAATGGCGCGTTTGTATAGCCGCTGTTCTTTGTGCTGCGGTGGCTTGGTTGCATGTGTTGCAAACGGATGCGGAGCAGGAGACTCTTCTGAATAAAATTCATTCCGTGGCAGCCCCGCGTGTTTGCGGAATTGTGGAGCGCAGCCTGACAAACGGCTGCGTTGTGAGAGATGATGAAAGCGGGGCGCCGGTGCTATTGCGGGGCCCGCAGGCTGCGTTTAAGTCGGGGGAGTATATTGTGGCTGATATAGAGCTGTTGCCGAGTTCTCCCGCGCCGATTCTCGGCATGTTTGATTCCGCTGCATGGATGCGTAGCCAAGGCATAGCAACGGGTGCTTATTGTATTAAGGCTGAATCTTTGGGTAATACTTTTTCATTTGCCGCATTTCGTGGCTTGGCAGATGATTTGCGGGCATTTTTTGCCGCCTCTTTGATGCCTGCGGGGTATGAGGATGATGCCCGAGCACAAGTATTGTGTGCCTTGGTGTTGGGTGATAAAACGTACTCCGACCCGCAAACGGTGGATGTTTTCAAATATGGCGGTTGCTTGCATATATTTGCGGTGAGCGGGCTGCATGTTGGTATTATTGCGGGTATTGTATATTTTGTGCTCAGCAGATTCATGCTGCGCACCCGATTGAGAACCATATTGTTATTAGCTATCACCGCCCTGTACGTGTTCATGACCGGTTTGGCAGTGCCTGCTTTGCGTGCTTTTTTAATGCTGGCGCTCATTATGCTGGGGCGAGAGCTGAAACGCCCTGTCAGCATGGTGAATATATGGTCTGCCGCGGCTCTTCTTATTTTATTAACAAGCCCATGGCAAATTCACAATGCCGGGTTTCTGCTGTCTTTTGTTGTTTATGCCGCCATAGGTATTGGGATTCGCTATGGCATGAAACCCGGGGCATGGTTGCGCCCGGACCCCTTTGTGCCGCCCCGCATCTATAACAAAAAAGAGCGCCTAATTGTGCAGGCGGATTTATGGTTGCGCGGCGTTGTCATCATGTCCATGAGCGCGTGGTTGGTTTCCTTGCCCATTACCATGGGGCTTTTTCACTCTTTTAACCTGTACGGCGTTTTTGTTAATATCATTATAACACCCTTGTTGTTACCCACCATGTTAAGTGGTTTGTTGTGCCTGATACCGTGGGTGGGGTGTTGGTTTCATTCCTTTGCATTATCCTGCGCGGGGGTGCTTTTGAGCATTGTCGGCTTTGTGGCAGATTTACCTAATGCGTATTTACCTTATCAAGCCGCGCAAGATGCCGATGCGCTCATGGTGTACCATACCGGGTATCATGATGCATTCTGCGTATTGGGGAATCCCGGGGTGTTGATTAACTGTGGTAATGAGCAAACAGCGCGCTTTTGTACGCAACCTGCATTGTTTCATGCCGGTTTTCAGCCGTCTTTGCTGGTAACAACCCAAAAGCGTGCCTCCTGCAGTGGTGGGCAGGGCGTGTTGCAGGCGCATTACCCCCATTTACAAGTGTTGCCCGCCTGGCAGTTGAAAGATGAGGTACGCGTGTTCTCCACGACGGCAGGTACGGTGTCCGTTGTGTCTGCCTCGGCAGAGCTAAAAGATTCGCCCGTACAAAATGCGTCTCCCATTGTGTTGTGGGAGGGTGAGACACGGAGCGTGCTCTACGTGGGTGATGCCTCCCTGCTTACTTTTGAGCGTATTCCCGAGTACATGCTTAAGGCAGACTTTGTTATTTGTGGCTACAACCCGGCATTGCCTGTTACACCTTTGCATGTATCGGGGGGTATACCGGGGGCTCAATTGATACTGCTGCCAAGTGCCGCGTCCTTTACAGAGCATGAGCTGCCGCCGGATGATAAGGTAAAGATGTGGCGGGTAAACACAGACTCCCCGTGCCTGATACGTTGAGGCGCAGATTTACAGGGCGTCGCTCCACTGGTGCGGGGGCTGGGGCTCGCCTAGGGCACAAATGCGGTCTATCATGCGGTCCCAATACTCCTGCCCCTGTTCAATGTCAATTTGAATGCGCAGGAAGTAGATGGGCACCTCCATTTCTCCGGGTTTGAGGAATCGTACGGCGTCTTTTTCCGTGGTGACAATCAAATCCATAGCGCGGTCGGCGCAACGCTCTACAAAGGTTTCCAGGTCTTTTTGGTCAAACCAATAGTGGTCGGGGTAGCGGCGGCGTATCTCCACATGGGCCCCCAAGCCTTCTACCAAGCCTTCAAAACTTTCGGGGCGGGCAATGCCGCTCATACAGGCCACGTATTTATCCTTGAGGAAACTCAGGGGCTTGCGTTCTCCCGTAAAGATGTTTTCCAAATGGGCAGGGGCGTGATTGGTTACAATAATATCTGCCACCTTGTTATATTTGCGAATCGTGGCAATGAGCTCATCCTGCGGTTTACCACCGCTCTTGGTCAGGATGATGTAGCTGGCGCGGGCAAGGCTGGTGCGGGGCTCTCGCATGGTGCCGCGCGGCAACAGAGACCCCGTGCCGAAGGGAAATCCGCAGTCCACCAGCACAATATCAATCTCGTGCTTGAGTTTCAGATACTGCATACCGTCATCCAGTATCAGGGTGTTGCAGCCCAGCTGTTCTATGGCGAATATACCGGATTTAACGCGGTCTTTATCCACCAGTACAGACACGCCATCCAAGTTGCGAGCCAACATAAACGGCTCGTCACCCGCGTATAGGGGGCTCAGATAGCGGGTAACACCATCGCTGGCTATTTTAGGCAAGTCTTTTACCGGATTACCCTCGGCATCCAACCACTCCTGCGGCTCATCAAGTGGCTCGCTCTTGTAACCGCGCGTTAAAATGGCGCATTTGCGGCCACGGGCAGATAACGCGCGTGAGAGAAACTCCACCACGGGGGTTTTACCGGTGCCGCCTGCCGTGATGTTGCCCACGCTGATAACAAAAGTGCCTAAATAGCGTACGGTTTTGATGCGGCGAGAGAATAAAAATAAACGTGTTTTAACCAACAGGTAGAAAAAGAACGAGGCAAAGCGCAACACACAGCGCATCATCCACGCACGGAACCCATGGGCGCGCCCGAACACTACTTCGGTTCCCCATTCTGCAAACTCATCCATGCGTGATTTCATGCCGTATATTCTACCGTTGTGGGTGGTCTATGTCAAGCATTCTTCTCGTTTATCGTTTGTTTTCTCAAGGCTTGAAGCCCACATACTAACCCTGATAGAGCCAGCAGGGTGTAGATACTGCCCATCCACAAGTCTCGGTGTTGCCATTGCATGCACATGCCCGCCACCCAAGCCAGCAGCCCGCCACAGGTGAACCCTATGCCTTGCGCCATGCCGGATAACGCAACAGTGCCGGCTTCATCCGGTTCGCTTTCCACTATCAGTGTCATGCCTATGGAAAAAATACAGCCTAAACCTGCACCCAGCATGATGGCGAAAACAAGCCAAAAGTGCAGGGGGGCCTCTAATAGTCCCCAGCAGGCTGCTATAGAGGCTAGCACGGCAAAGATTATCAGTTTATCCATACCTCCTACCCACCGACTGAAGATGTCGGAGAGCAGGGCGGCCGGTATTTGAAACGCCGTGGCTACCGATAATACCAACCCGGCCTCCACTAACGGCATGCCGCGGTCCCGCAGCAGGGTGGATAACCACACAATCAACAGCCACGCCCCGGCTACACGGAATAAATAAAAAAGAGTAACCATGCGGGCTTTATGTTGCTTGAGCAGTGGCAGCATGGGTGTTTTGAGCGTGTGCTGTTGCATGGTGCTTGGGCGCACACGGCATACCAACTCTGCCCAAAGCATGGTGGCTATCAGCAAGGGCAGCCCCCAAAAGAGCAGCCCCTTCTGCCAGCCCCCCAGCAGCAGGGCCATGGGGGCGGCTGCGCCTGCTCCCACTGCTGTGCCCAGGCTTACACAGGCGGTGTAGGCACTCATCAGTTCCGGTAGGCGATCCGGCACTACTTGCTTGCCGATACCCAGAATGACGGAGCCCGCAATGCCAAGCCCCAACCCTATCACGATGGTGCCGCCGAATAATCCCGTAATGCCGCCGTAGCTTCGCCATACTACGCCGGCTATTGCCCATACTAAAGAATAGATAATGAGTATGCGCGGGCGTATATGCCGTGTCAGGACGGCTCCGAGCGGGGCTGCTACCCCCAACGATATAATAGGCAAAAGCCCGAACATGCCACTGCTGCTCACACTCAGCCCCAAATCCCGCATCAGGAATACCAGCAACGGATCCGCCGCTGAAAAGCACATGCGCAGATTAAAGCTGACCAGCAAAAAGATGATAACAAAGTGAATACGGTAATGGGATGGGGAAAAGATGCTACTCATGGTTTGCATCCCCTTTTATACCTTTCCGGCGTTCTTTGCAATCTATTTAATTAACAGTCAGGTGCGTTATCTGAGCTCAAGAAAGCGCCGCAAAGAATGGCTGCCGAAATCTGCGGCAAAATCATTTGCTGCATTTGAGGGGGATATGATGAACCGGACCGGCCATACAATGGCATTAAATACGGTGGCCATGGCGGTACCCACGCAGCTCAACGGTACATCCACCACCACGGCTGTGGTATACCCCAAAGCATTATAAGTGGCGGCGTGGGGTGAGGTTACGGTTCTCGGGCTTATGTAACAATTGTTGTATGCCGTTTCACTCCGTATGGGGAGCTTTGTTGTACACTTGGCTTTAATTTCTTCGGCATTTTCTATAAAGGTGAGTTTTCTTTCTTTATCAGCATACTTACTTTTACCCACAAGGTAGAGCGCATACGGCTTGGGTACAGCGTATAAATCCTTAACGCCGCTGATTTTTTCATCTCGGAGACTGTAATAAGCCATACCTTGCAAGCACCCGTAATCTGATGAATCAGGCCTGTTGTCCTTTCTTATACGTTGCAGCTCGATATAGTAATTTTTACCATCGGAGAGCAGATAAGAGCCTTTATCGGGGGCGATGAGCGAAGTGTCGGCAGATGCCTGATACTCCGCTTTGTCGAAAAAGGCATCTGACACATGCGTAATGCAGCTTGGTAACGCCAAACTGCATAAGATCAAGGTGTAAAGTAGATGTTTCATCTGTTAAAAACAGGCAGCAATGGGGTAACAAATGATGGCAATGGTACCGCCGATGGCTATGCACCCTACCATACAGGCATTCCCGGCTATGGATAAAGGAATATCCACGGCATATAGCGGGTAGCCCAGTGCTTTGTAAAGCCCGGCATAGGGGGATGTATATGTAAACTGACCCGCTCTGCCCCTATCACATTCTCTTGTTACGGCAAGCTCCGTTTTGCAGCGAGAGCGTACGGCCTCTTGATCTGCCACGTATTCTAAAACAACCTCTTTAGGTTTAATTTTACTTTGACCTGTCAGATAACGCGCATAGTTGGCAGGTAGCTTATATAAATCTTTTTCACCCGGTACGGCAACAAGTCTTTCTCCTGTACGGAGCTTGCCACCCACACCTTCCATGAAATCTATGCTCCTTTGTTTCCAACGGTAACGCGGCAGCTCCATATAATAATTTTTACCGTCGCTGATAATGACTTGATTCGCATTGGACTTAATATCAGCCGTGTCGCAATATGCCTCGTATTTTGCATTACTGATAACATTGTGCGCAAAATAACTGCGGCAGTTGCTCAGCAATAATGTGACTGCTATGATGATAAATGGGTATTTCATTTGTGGCTTGGGGTAAATTATTGTTTCTCACCGGAGTCTGCTATAGATAAAGTATGTTCTTCATCATCAGGGTATTCAAATGCAATCGGAACCTCTATGGGCGCATGAAGTTTGTGAACTATCTGAATGACAGCTTGATATCTGGAGCCGAAAAGGTCTACAATATCATAATTATTGAATGGTTCAGTATTCACCACATCACTTCTATCCATATCGCCGTTTACACGCACATAGTTAATAATCGTGCGTATGTATTCCTGCTGCATGGCGTTGAATGTGTTATCATTCAGATATTCACTGAACTTCTCATTGATGGCGTTTTGATTAAGTCCTACCAAGCTTCTCACAAAAGCCGCCAAATTTTTGTGGTCGCTGATTTTAGCATAATCTTCTTTGCTGCCCAGTTCGTGCCATAGAATGCGCTCAAGTTCCAATAAGTCGTCCTCGTTAATGGGGTCAAGGTTATGAATCTTACTAATTACCCGGCTGTTGATATTTTCCATCAGGTAATCAATCACTTTTTCCCGATAGGTGCGGATATCGATAATAGTGTTCCCCGGCTCATACTCCCCGTCAGTAATTTCATCCTGAATATCAATATCGTACCGTGCACGCCTCTCACCCTGAAGGAACTGCATTAAATCTCGCAGACTTTGTCGCAAACGCTCCAGCTCCGGCACAGCGGGGGCTTGCCAGAAGTTGCTATCCACAATCAGTTTCAAGTCAGATGCTTTTGCGAGCACTTGCGGAATGGATGCTTTTTCTGTAAGCAGGTAGTTCGCAACCTCACGTATTTTCTTCACATCCTTACCTGCTCCTTTCACGTTGCCATTACATACAAGAGACAATGCCACATGCAACATACGACAATCAAATGCAAGGGAAAGAGGATGCCCCTGAATACCGGAGTCCAATAATGGGACGATATGTTTTCTCAGCTCCTGCAATGCCACAGGGGTAAGAGCCGTCCAGTTCTCCCAATCGTAGAACTTATCTACATATTGCATTTCTGCACGTACCTGTATTCGATTGCTATGGGATTTGATGACTCCTATTTGACGATGCAGATTCTTCTTGAGTTCTTCGTAATATCCCTTAAACCATTCGTCTTCTTGATACTGTATATCTTGCAAACCATAAAGCATATCAGCTTGCATGGTGTAGAGTCGTTGCGTCAAACTCAGTTGATTACCTTGAGCGGGCTTACCCTCAGGCAAATTCCCGAAATACTCAAAATTGGCACAATAATCAAAAATGCAGAAGCCTCTCTTATGTCGGCCCGGGCCATAGATGTTTTCACACAAGCGCGTACCACGTCCAATCATCTGCACAAACTTTATTTTGGAACGCACCTTCTTGAAGAATACCAGATTCAGTACCGCCGGAATATCCACACCCGTATCCAGCATATCCACCGATACAGCAATGCGGAACTCCGGGTTCGTGTCAAATTGTTCTATCAGGCTATCGGCATTTTGCACATAATTATCAACCAATTGGCAGGTGTTGGCAGGATGATTCGGGTACAGCTCATGGAAACTCTCCACTATCATTTGAGCATGCTTGTGATTGTACGCAAAGATGATGCTTTTACCGAGTGTTTCTCCATTGTTGACTTTCAAGCCCTGCGTCATCAACTTTTCGATAACCTGACGGCAAGTGTTCTTATTGAACAGAAAGCGGAATAATTCGTTACCCGGAACATTAAGGTCCGGTGTGGGTAAACGCCTCTCGGCAAAATAATCATCCAGCTGTTCCCGTTCATCCGGTGTCAATTTACTCGGGTCTATGCCCTCGGAAATCAAAAAAGAGGTTTGGTTAATGACTTTGTACCCCACCAGATAATGTTCATCAATGGCTTCTTCTAAGGAATAATCTGAATCAGGCATGCCGGATTCACAGGCAAACAGACTGTAAGTATTTGCATCCACCTCATTCTTGGGGGTAGCCGTTAGCCCCACGAGCAAGCTATCGAAATATTTGAAAATGGAACCATAGCGGTTGAAGATGCTGCGATGAGCCTCATCAATGATAATAAGGTCAAAACGCCCGGACTTGAACCGCTTATCCTCAGCATCAATGTAGTTAATCATTGTCTGGTAAGTGCTGAACATCAGGCGGGCATTGTAGTCCGGCTCCTCCCTGCCGGACAATTCGCAGATGCTCGTATTCGGCATGAGCTTGGCATAATTCTGCTTGGCCTGATGCACCAGGCTGGTGCGGTCCGCTAAAAAAAGCACGTTCTTGACCCAGTTGTTGCGTGTCAAAATATCGACCAATGAAATGGATACTCTCGTTTTACCCGTTCCTGTTGCCATCACCAGCAAGCCTCGCCGATGCTTTTTGTTAAGTTTCTCGCAAAGTCGAGTAATGGCTATTTTCTGGTAAGGTCGATTCGTGATTTCATCGTTAATGGTAAAATCCGTTATATCGGCGCGTCCTCTTTTATGGAGCATCAGCTCCAACTCTTCTTGCGTATGAAAGGCCAGCACTTGCCTGTCCGGGTACAGGCCATCCATTATCTTGGTGGTATAGCCGTTGGTGTAATAGAGCACCGGCTTGTAGCCATAGCGCTTTTTCATGCATTCACCATACAAATCCACTTGGTGCCGACCTTTCTCCGGGGATACGGCTGTCCTCTTGGCTTCCACTATAGCAAGTGGCTTCCCATCTCGCCCGTATAGTACATAGTCACAATACCCCAAGCCTGTTGCATTGGGCATGCCCTCTACCGCAATTTCAATTCCGGCTTTGCTCGGTTGCGCAACATTGTCTGTTTCAAGTACTTCCCATCCCGCCTCTCTCAGGTACAAATCAATGTACAATTTTCGGGTATTTGCCTCGCTCATGTAGGGAGGCTTTTTATAGGGGATATTTGGCGTACTCTCGCGATGTCTTATGAGTTCAGCTATAGCCGAAATATTCTCAATAGCAAGTTGAGCTTCTGCCTTGCGTATGCGCACTTCATGCTCTGCATTCATACCCAGAATGCGCACATAATGCATGGCTTGCATCACATCTGCATCGTTGACAAAGTCGACTACTGCCGAGTTGTCTATCAACTCAAGCAAGGTAGCTTTTTTAGGGAGCCTGATGTTGAGATACAGATAGACACCCTCCACGAGTTCTTTGAGCATTTCCCGGCTCAATCGTGCCTTGTCTCCGGCTTTTGCCGCAGAGCGTATTTGCGTGAGCTTGGTTTGTACCGCTTCCCGATTCATAGGTGTAGAGAAGTTTGTTACAAGAATTTTCGCAAGTCTTCCATGCTGGGTAGTGCGCGGCGCAGCTTCTCCGGCATTTCATCCCGGGTCTTGTATACCGCCACCCCCATCGGTTTGGCATAGTCTCGCACCGCATATTCTACATAAGGCTTTTCTGCATCAGTGCACAGTATAATCCCTATGCTTGGGTTCTCCTGCGGCTTACGCACATAATCATCCAGCAATTGCAGGTACATATTCAACTGCCCCAGATACGCAGCCTTGAATGGCCCGGTTTTCAGCTCAATAGCCACGAGCGCAGAAAGCTCACGGTTATAGAACAACAAATCTATAAAATGCTCCTTGCCATGCGCTTCGATGCGGTATTGATTGCCCATGAAGGCGAAATCCCGGCCAAAGGTCATGATAAAATCTCGTATGTTGTGTACAATGGCATTCTCCAGCACCCGCTCGTCAATATCTTCTTTGTCTCTCGCGCCAAGTTCTTCCACATTGATGAAGTCCAGCAGATACTCATCGCGGAACATTTCTACGGCTTTCAATGCGGAGCGTGAGTCACTGAGCGTCTGTACAAAATTATTCGGCATCTGCCCCCGGTGTCGGTACGTATCGTTGGCTATTGCGGACTTCAGTCGGGTTACGCTGAGCTGTTCCGTTGCGCTTAGCCGCACATAGTAAGCGCGCTCTGCAACGTCTTTGACTTCTCGCAATATCACGCTATGGTGCGTAAAAGATACCGCCTGAAACTCCTCAAGCGTCAGCCCTAATGTAACTGCAAAAATGTCACTTTTTTGTAGCCATTCTAATTCGCTAGTCGCGACTGGCGAATTAGTAAACGATTGAGCTCTCTTGCTTTGCTCATTTTTACCATGAAAGAGTTGGGTCAACGTTTGGGGACTCCACTCTTCATAAAAAGTGCGCATTAATTTGATATTGGCAGAGGAAAAGCCCCTCAACCCGGGCAACTGTTCCTGCAACCGTCGGCTAATGTAATCTATAGCGCCCTTACCCCATTGAGCGGTCCGGGAATGGGCGGATATATACTGACCCACACTATAATAAAGCGCAAGCTGTACCGCATTCACTTGCCGCGCAGCTTGTACCTGATGCTGCAAGATGACTCTCTTGATAACTTGCACCGCACTATCATAATTACTGAGCTCATCCATGCCTCTTTCTCCTTGTAGTTTCTTCTCCCTTTTACTTTACTATGCTTCGGTATTCCGGTCAATCAAAATATTCCTGCATTAAACTGTCAAATAGCTTCTGCGCTTCATCCAAGGATTGCCGGATGACAATGCGTAATTTGTCGATTCTATGGACGAAGTCGGCAAAAGTGTTTTGTATAGGCATTGGAGGCAGAATGCAGGGGAATGATCGAAAAATATCCATCGACACTCTTGGCATTTTAGCTCCCGCAACTTTTTCTGATATGTAACCTACAAAATTATCGCTACGTAAAAGATGCGCAAGGAACTCTCGGTTTAATGCTTCATTAGGACGCAACGCGAGTAATTCGCTTGTAGCCATACCAGATTTATTAGGGACAACCACCTTGTTTAAGTAGGGGCGGAGCTTAGAATACAAGACATGTCGATTATCAAACCCACATGTAGAAGTTCCAATCTCATTAGGGCGATTATAAACATATTCAGTTACACGACCGGTATGGCTTTCAATTTTATCAAGATTTAACAGCCAGATATCATTATCCTCAGTTTTAATTTCGATGGGGCTATGGGGTGCGACCTCATGCATGCTCTTTGTTGCCCAGCCCATCGGATTGGCTACAGGATCCCCAAACATTTCGATAAATCGGCATTTGACGAGCTCATCCAGCTTCGCAAGCTGAATCCGCCGGCTGGTGATTATTGACTGAAGTTTTTCTAAATGTGCAACTCTTTTAGACTGCTCTGAAAGTTCGGGGATATCGAGTTCAATATCTGCTACAATCGATTTTGATATTTCCTTGAATGTTGCTCCTCTTCCTAACGAATTGAGAAAATCTGTTTTGCTCCTCAAATACCAATACAAATACTTGTTGTTGATTATATTTGAGCATACAAAGTTCTTGAACCCTTGATTACAATACATCTCGCACCCGGCAATAGCGACCTTGCCAATGGGCGCCCTAGAAGAAAGGATAACAGTTCCTTTCGGAAGAGGTGTTAACCCTGCTGATCTTACGCCAGCCTCAGTGAGTTTTCTTTCTGTATCATAGATGATGTAGTCAGATTCAGAAAGTTCAGCAGGTGTAATCCACTTCTTGTCGCCATTCCAATACTCTTGCACGCCTGTTTTAGGTGTGCTTCCTGAAATGATTTGACAGATTGAAACAAGTCGGTAACGAGCCATACTACCCCTACAAATTCAGATTTGTTGTTGCAGCAACTTACGCAACTCAGCCATTTCTGTTTGAATTTGCGATTCCAAGGCTTCAATGCTATCCAAAATTTCCGAGGACGGGGGGTATTCTATCGGCACGTAAACTGTTTTCTTGTATTTATTGATGCTGAGGTCATAGTCATTATCAACAATTTCTTGTTTGGAGACCATGAAGCTTTGGTCGGTGCGTTCACGGTTTTCTTCTGCCTCCAAGTTCGAGAAACGGGCGATAACATCGGGGATATCGTTCTGTTCGATAGGTGTGCGTTTATCATCGAGGCTGTAGCCGTCTGCCTTCATATCGTAGAACCAGACCTTATCTGTACCGCCGGCATTTGTGCGGGTGAAAATGAGGATGGCGGTTGATACCCCGGCATAGGGTTTAAACACCCCTGATGGCATGGAGATAACGGCGCGCAGCTGCTGATTCTCCACAAGCTCCTTGCGCAGAGCCTTGTGCGCCTTTGAACTGCCAAAAAGCACCCCTTCGGGCACGATGGAAGCGCAGCGCCCGCCGATGGTGAGCATTTTGGTGAAGAGAGCCATGAAAAGCAGCTCCGTCTTGGTGGTAGAGCAGAGCGCCGTCAAATCCTTGCTGATATTCTCTTTGAACACACTACCCTTGAATGGCGGGTTTGCCATGATAAGGGTGTAGCAATCTCTCTCTGTATTTTCCTTTGATAAAGAGTCCTGATACTTGATATTGGGCTCCTCCACCCCATGCAGCATCATGTTCATGGCACCAATGCGGAGCATGGACTGGTCCGTATCATAACCGGAGAAGAGCTCCGTTTTGAAATAGGCCATGTTTTTGCTTTTCATGAGCTCCGCACGTTGATTATTGCAAATATAAGCACAACTCTGTTGCAAGAAACCGGCACTACCCATGGCGGGGTCCAGAATCTTATCTTGAAGGGTGGGCTGCATGAGCTTAACAATCATTTCAATGATATGGCGGGGTGTGCGGAACTGCCCATTTTCTCCGGCGGCTGCAATTTTGCTGAGCAGGTACTCATACACATCGCCCATGAGGTCCTTGTTGTTCATGTCCAGCGCATCAATGCCATCCACCACTTTTGCCAATACGCCACCGGTGGGGATAAGGAACACGGTGTCCTTCATATAACGGCTGAATGCCGTATCTTTACCCCGACCAATCGTTTTGATAAAGGGGAAAACATAATTGCGGATGTTTTCCAACATGGCGGTCGGTTCAAAGTTGTGGAATATGCTCCAACGCAGGTTTTTATAATCTGTTTCAATACGGGGAGTTTCGCTGATAACGCAGATGCCGTCACCAAACACCTTATTGGTCAACTCCACGCCGAGGATATTGGCATTTGCCTCCGCCCTGAGCTGGTTATCATCCAGCAACTTCATGAACATCAAATACGTAATTTGCTCCAGCACTGTGATAGGGCTGGAGATACCGCCTGTCCACAAGGTGTCCCAAATAGCATCAACCTTATTTTTTAAGTCTCCGGTAATCATGTATTGAAAAAATTAACTCGTTATATCTTTAACCCGTGTATTCTAGCATAAAAATCGGGGGTGATTCCAGCGCAAAATACGTGCGTTGATTATTTGTGTGTGCAAAAAAAGCCCGCAGGGGTGAGCTGCGGGCCTTGTATAAAGGGGGGGGATGGGGAAGGGCATCAAGCCATGCGGGTGCGGGCGTCTGCCTCTACAGCTGCCCACAGGGAGGCAATGCCTGTCTCCACAGTTGCCTTGGCGGTGCAGAGCTCTGCGCCCTTTTCGCCGTGAGCGAAGAGGTAGTATTTAATCTTGGGCTCTGTGCCACTGGGGCGCACGGCAAAGCTGCGGCCATCTGCCAAGTCAATAAAGAGCATCTTCTCTGCGGGGATGGGGTCGCCCTCTGCATCGGTAAGAGTACCGGTGGAGAAGTCTCGCACGGCAACCACGGCGGCACCGTCCATTTCGGCAGGCGGGTTTTGCATGTAACTTTGGGTAAGGGCTGCAATCTTGGCAGCACCGTCCGCGCCCTCCATAACCAAGCTCTTACCGAGCTCCATGTAATAGCCGAGCTCTGTATAGATGTTGTTGAGGCACTCCAGCAGGCCGATACCCTTGGAGGCAAGGTAGGCGTTCATTTCTGCCAAGCAAAGAGCAGCGGCATTGGCATCCTTATCTCGCACAAAATCCTGAGCCAGGTAGCCGTAGCTCTCTTCACCGCCAAAGATGAAGTATTTGCTGTACTTAAGGCGAAGCTCACGAGTTTGAGCCTCTGTCATGTTGCGGTAGCCCACACGCTCTGCTGCGGGTATGGCTTGCTCATACTTGCCGAGTTTGGCAGCAATGTACTTGAAGCCGGTGAGCACATTGACGGTGGAGATGCCGAAGGAGGCGGCAATGGCATCTTGCAAGGGGCTGGTCACAAAGGTTTTTACCATGACGGCGTGCTCAATGTTTTGCGGGGTGATGATGCCCAGCTCTATGGCGCTCATGCAGCGGTACCAAGCCATAAGACAGCCGGTCTGGTTGCCGGTGAGCAGTTGCATTTTGCCGGTGGCGGTATCTCTCACGGCAATGCCCATGCGGTCGCTGTCGGGATCCGTGGCAATTACCAAGTCCGCATTCTCTGCATCTGCTTGAGCAATAGCCATGTCGAGAGCAGGGGCGTTCTCGGGGTTGGGGCTGGCCACTGTGGGGAATCGCCCATCGAGCACATCCTGCTCTGCTACGGTGCTGACATTGCAGCCGATTTGTTTGAGAATGGGCACAATGCAGCGGCCACCCGTGCCGTGCAGATTGGTGTACACCACTTTAGCACTTGCTTTTTCAAAGACATCCGGGCGAAGAATAATACCCTTGAGCTTTTCAATATAAATGGCATCAAACTCGGGGCCAAGGATGCTCAGCTTACCCTGTTGGTCTGCGGGCAGGGGCTCGTAGGTGTCGCCCGTCAGGGCGTTTACCTCGGCAATCACTGCTTTGTCATGGGGGGCAATCAATTGCGCGCCGTCATTAAAGTATGCCTTGAAACCGTTGTCGTGTGCAGGGTTGTGAGAGGCGGTGAGCACCACACCCGTGTCGGCATTCAGCTCGCGGATGGCAAAGGAAACCTCGGGGGTGGAGCAGGGGCCGTCAAACAGGGCGCAATCGCAGCCCAAATCTGTGGCAATCTTGGCGCAGTACTCTGCAAAGTCTCGGGAGAAGTGGCGCGTATCATGCCCCACTACAATCTTGGGCTTGCGACCGGTGCCTTCTGCCTCTACAAATCTGCGAACATAGGTGATGAGCCCACGCATGGCACGCCCTACGTTAAAGTAGTTCATGGATGCCGTGCCCACGCAGGGGAACTCGGGGCGGCCATTGACACCGCCTTTGCCTTGCTCAGAGGGGGCAACGACCATGCCGATGGTGCGTCCGCGCAGCCCACCGGTACCAAAAGCCAGTGTTTTGTAGAAACGGTTGTTCAACTCAGCCCACTCGCCTGCGGCGGTAAGCTCGCTGATGGCTGCGGGGGCAACGGGATCTTGCGTGCCGGCCAGCAGCAGTTGAATGTTTTCAAGAGATGTTGCAAGCAGTTTGCCGTCTGCAACGGCCTGCTCGAGCGTGGAAAGAAGAGTGCTATCCATCATACGTGCAGAGATTATACCGCAATATCCCCCTCCTTGCAAGCCTCTTTTTATTATTGGGAGTCTGTATCCGGGTATGGGGCGTTATGCTCCTCGGTATACAAATAACCGGGGCGAATATGTTGCCAAAAAGCATAGTGCGGGCTAAGCTTTTCCTGCTCCATGCGCTTATCTGTCATACGGAAGGGATAAACTTGCACGGGTACGGACTTGACACCGGCTTTAAAAGCCTCATTAACCAAGGTGTAAATTTCCTCCACTTTTTCATTCGTCATGGCAAAGCACCCCAGGGAAACATCGCTGCCGTGCACCATAATAAGCCCACCTGTGCGCCCGTGTGCGCGGTCGTATTTGTTGGGGTACCCCACATTAAATGCCAGGTGATAGTTGCTGTAGGGGTTCATGTTTTTGGGGTATACTCTGTAGAACCCCTCGGGTGCCTGCTCATCGCCTTCTTTGGTTTTAGGCCCGATATCCCCGCTCATTCCGGCAATTTCGTATGTGTTCAATAGCTCCCATTCCCGGTCTTCATTTTGCACCCAGAGCTCTAATTCATAATCCTCCTTAAAGATGCGGATGAAAACGGGTTTGCCGAAATGCTCACCAAACTCGTAGCACACGTTGGCACGGGCCAAGAGCACCTTGGGCGGATCATGCGGTTTTGGATGGTTGTTTTGTGCTCCCATGGTTATCATGCCCGATAATAAGATGGCTAAGAGTGTTTTCATGCCTCTTTTTTCTCCGGAAACAGTGCATCTAACACCCCGACAATGAGGGCAAAAATCAACAGGAAACAGCCCCATACGGCTGCGGGCATCCAGTCCGCCCCGGTGAGGATATCAAGGATTTGCGGAAGTGCCGGATCCTCATTTGCTGCCCATTTTTCTACAGCACTGTTCATCAGCGGTGTGCCGACCAACCAAAGCGCATAGCAAACCAAGGCC
The DNA here is from genome assembly GCA_017399165.1 of Akkermansia sp. Lineage (GTDB taxonomy): Bacteria > Verrucomicrobiota > Verrucomicrobiia > Verrucomicrobiales > Akkermansiaceae > Akkermansia. The sequence continues at coordinate 46,489 of JAFQEF010000109.1, read as the reverse complement.
GTGCAGAAGGTGCGCACTTGGTCTTTTGCCCCCAGCAAGCAGAGAAACCAAGTAAGCGGAATCAACCAGTAGAGAGCGGTATTGCTCTTAAGCGGATGCACCATGCCCAAGCTGTCTGCCAATTGATGCAGGGAGGCGGTCATAGAAACATGCGGGCCAATGGCAATGGTAACCATTTGAGCAAAAAGCAGTGTGCTGGTAAGGGTAAGCAGCATGTTCATGGCATAGCCGCTCCACCGCATTACTACCAGTTGCAGGGCAATGAAAAGTATGCCGAGCATTAAGTATAAATCCGTATATTGCAGGTTTTGCAAGCTTTCAAAGAAAGCTGCCGTGTTGAGTCCTTGACCTAAACCTGCCACGCATGCCATGATGATGGCACAGATAACAATGAGAAGAATGAACTCTTTTAATGAGCGGAGGAGATATTTCATGCGCGGGGATTGTACGGTAAGTTATGTTATTCGTCAAGCTTTTAATGATGAGACGTACCGGGGAAGCCTTTGATGAGGTAGACCTCCGTGCAGAGTATGTGTCTCGTGGTGCCATCGTGTACGGATACCTTTACTGCGTAGTGTTCATGCCGGTCGTCTTGCTGCAAATGGAGCTTAACTGCGGGTTGCAGGGGAAGTTTTTTATCTGCTCTGCGGGGTACGGTAACGGGCAGCTCGCACCATCTTTGCCGTTTGCCTTGAGAATCCAGCAAAACGGAGCGGTTGTTACTGACTTTTCTGACGGAGTAGGTATAATGCTTGCGAATGGGGTTGCCCCAGTAGAGCAGCTCATAGCAGCCCGGGGCGTATTCCCGAAGCCTCAGATAGGGCGTGTCGGATTCTATGGCCTGCGGTATTGCCTCCAACGGTGTGGCGGCAATGCGGCAGAGCGTTTCCGGGCGTATGTCATTTTGTAGAATCTCCGGCGCTTCCGCGCGTTCTCGGGGAATGCTCAGTAGAATACAGATGGTGCACACCGCTGCGGATACGGCTGCAAGCAACCATATCAGTAACATGCGTTTACCGGGCAGCGGGAGTCGGGGCATACGGGGGTGATTATCTGGTCATCATGCGCAGGGCTCCGCGTATGAGGTCATCCGTATTGGCTTGCGGGGTATCGGCAAGCAGTGCTTTGATGGCTTTTCTGGCCTCCGTTTGTTTGAACCCGAGTGCCACGAGGGCGAGCTCTGCATCTGCCGCGGCAGGGCTGGTGGTGCCTTGCTGCTGGGCCTCCCAGGTGGCCGCCAAGCCGATTTTGTCTTTAAGCTCCAATACGATACGCTCTGCTGTTTTCTTGCCGACTCCTTTGGCGCGTGCAATGCGTTGGGCATCTCCCGCAGCTACGGCTGCCTTGAAATCGCTGACCTTGAGCCCGCTGAGAATGGAGACAGCAGTGGCCGGGCCTATGCCGCTGACGCGCTCGATTAGCAGGCGGAAGATATCTCTCTCTGCATCTGTAGCGAAGCCGTAGAGTACTTGCGCATTTTCTCGGATATGAAAATGCGTTTTTAAGGTAACGGTTTGGCCTTCAACGGGGTTAATGTGGTCAAAGGTGGACAATGGGATTTGCACCTCGTACCCCACACCGCCAACATCCAAAATCAGGCATTGGGGCAGAGCCTCTGCAACGGTTCCTCGTAAAAAAGCAATCATGTGCTTACTTCTTGTTGGGTGTTTCTTGTGGCTTTTGCTCCTCGGGTTTGGGTTGGGGGAGCAAGTCTTTCATTTCTACAAACTCTGCCTCGGTGCCCAGCCCGCCCAGCTCTGCGAGCAATTCGCGGCAGCGAGCGTTCAGTCTGTCGTAATCAATCGGGCCGTTTTCCGGTTCTTTGGTGCCGGGGAAAATAATGTAAGATACACCCAAATGCGATACCGGGCGACTGTTGATGCTTGCTTTGGCATTAATTGTTTTGCAAAGTCTTAATGAGGCCTCGCCCGTTTTGAACTTGGGGCCGAAGTCTCCCACAATGGCGGGGTATACCTTGTTGTCCACAATAACAACGGCGTAATCACCGGCGGCGGGGCGATATTGTTTGAGGTGGTTCTCTTGCCTGGTGTTGGTGCCTTTGTCATTAACGGTTAAAGGCACAACAATAAACGAATCGTACTCTGCAAGAAGGAAACTGAAAATTTTGAGATCGCCGATAACGCGTTCTGCACGCGCAATGCCCTCTTTATTCTTTTCCTCCTTGTATTTTTTGAGACGGTTTTGCCAACCCTCTAACAGCGGGTTGGGCGTTTTAGTCTTTTTGCGCCATTTGTAAGAGGTGGAGGGCTGGTAGAACTCGCTCTCTTTTATCTTTTTGGGCATGTCCGGCAGGCGGTCACCGTCCGAGCCATCGGATACCACATCCATATCTGCCTGAATCCACAATGCTTTGCGGCCGTTGTTGGGGGCTGCAATTTCCAATATGGTGTCTGTGTCGTAATAATTGTGTCGATCCAGCAGGCGAGAGAGTGTGGAGGCGTTTTTTCTGATTCTGTTTTGTTTGTATTGGTACAGTTTATGATACCAAGGGGAAATCTTGGCATCCTTCATGAGTGTATCAAAAGCACTGAGTACTTTGTTGAGCTTGGGGTTAGCCGTGAGCAAATCATTGCCTTGGGCTGCATGGGGGGTAAGTAGCTCCAACGATACTTTTACCTGATAGGCCTGCTTTTTTTTGCGGTCTTGAGAGGCGGTGCTTCCCTTGGAGAAGTTGACATTGCTCTTGATGTTGATGCCACGCTCCATCTCATTAATATGCTCAAAATTACCGGTCTCTACACGCTCGGGGAGAGCCGGAGGGAACGGAGGCAGGTGAATCTCTGCCATTTTGAATGATGTTGTAGGCTGCCAAGGGGTAACCTGCAAGGTGGATTGAAGCGGTAATTGCTCAGGGGCTTGTGCCGGCGGTGGCTCGACAGCAGGCTGCTGCGGCTCCTGTGGTGCAGTAGGGGATTCCGGTGCTTGCAGGGTTCTGAGCTCTTTGATGAATTGCGCCGGATACGGTGTATAGAGAGAGCCTACGCCCACACCCGCTATGGCAAGAATACCGAGGTTGAACATTGTCAGAAATCTTTTCTTTTTATGGTTTCTTTTGTGATTCATTGCATCAGGTAATCGGGGTAGCTTTTCGGGGGCGTGTGCTCATGATGAGCCGTAACAGCCACAAGGGAGCGCAGCGTACAAAGAGCCCGGCTATGCGAATTTTTAAGGAGGGGTAACAGCGGGGCTTGTTTTTCTCTACTGCTTTGAGTGCGGTGTTAACAACACAAGGTACGGTGCTGTAAAACCATTTGCGGAACGGTACTTCCTTTTTGCTCTTGCCTGTTCTGCGGGCAACATCGCCGAACCCGGTGTGTACAGGGCCCGGGCACACGGCAGTAACATGTATGTTGGTCTTGTTGAGTTCTATGCGCAGAGCCTCAGAAAATGAAGCAACAAAGGCTTTGCTGGCTGCGTACATGGCAAAATCCGGTATGGCCAAATCTGCCGCCAATGAGGCTATATTGATGATGCCCGCCTTATCCGCTTGCAACATGGCAGGCAGCATGGTTCTTGTAAGCTCAACCGGGGCAGTCATATTGACCTCGATAAGGGCGCGATTGCGCTCTTGCTCAGCGGTGCAGAACTCCCCGTAATCTCCCAACCCTGCGTTGTTGATGAGTAAAATGCTTTTATCCGTTACGGTGCAAAGCTTTGTCAACAGTGCTGCGCGAGCTTGTGAGTCTGCCAAATCACAGGGCCAAACATCTACGGTGGTGCCGTGTTGGGTATGGATGGCTGTTGCCATTTCCTGCAACACGGATTCACGGCGGGCGATAAGAATCATACGCCGACAATGCGGGGCTAAACGCTCTGCAAAGCCTTTGCCGAACCCGGAGGAGGCGCCTGTGATTATGACGGTACTGTACATCTTAGCCCTATCTTCCCATGTCAAGGTGTGTCTTGCAAGCCTAAATTCCGCCAGTAAGGGACTCTATTTACTATTTTCGGGCGATTTTGCTGGAAATTCTGATAAGGCTGTGTTAAAATACCCGCGTTATGGCAACACCTCCTTTTGTCTATCAGGAAATGTTCCCCATGGGGGAAGATACCACGAAGTACCGTTTGCTTACTAAGGACTACGTGAGTGTAAGTGAGTTTGAGGGTAAACCCATTTTGAAGGTTGAACCCGAGGGTTTGCGTCTGCTGGCTGAAACGGCCTGGCATGATGTGGCTTTTTACCTGCGCCCGGAGCACCTTAAAATGGTGCAGGGGATTCTCAGTGACCCCGAGGCCTCTGAGAATGATAAGAGCGTAGCCCTTACCATGCTGCGCAATGCAGAGGTAGCCGCATTGGGCGTTCTGCCGCTCTGTCAGGATACGGGCACGGCTATCTGCGTGGGTAAGAAGGGGCAGCAGGTATGGACCGGCTACAATGATGCTGAGTACATCTCCCGCGGTGCGTACGATTGCTACACCAAGAACAACCTGCGCTACTCCCAAAACGTGGCACTGGATATGTACAAAGAGATTAACACCGGCACCAACCTGCCGGCTCAGATTGACCTCTTTGCTACGGACCATGGCATGGAGTACGACTTCCTCTTTATCGCCAAGGGCGGCGGCTCTGCTAACAAAACATACTTGTACCAAGAGACAAAGGCATTGCTCAACCCTGCTTCTCTCAAAAAGTTCATGGTTGAGAAGATGAGCACCCTGGGCACCGCTGCATGCCCGCCTTACCACGTTGCCTTTGTGGTGGGTGGTACCAGTGCAGAGCTTTGCCTTAAGACGGTGAAACTGGCCTCTACCAAGTACTACGACAGCCTGCCCACCACGGGTAATGAGCATGGCCGCGCTTTCCGTGATATTGAGCTTGAAAATGAGCTTAAGAAGGAAGCTGAGAAACTGGGCTTGGGTGCACAGTTCGGCGGTAAATGGTTTGCGTTGGATGTTCGCGTGGTGCGTTTGCCGCGTCACGGAGCTTCTTGCCCGGTTGCATTGGGTGTATCTTGCTCTGCGGACCGCAACGCCAAGGCCAAGATTACGCCCGAGGGTATCTTTATTGAAGAGCTGGAGTACGACCCCGGTAAATATATCCCCGCAGAGCTGCGTGAGACCAAGAGTGCCGGTGTGCCCATCGACTTGGATCGTCCCATGGCGGAGGTGTTGGCAGAGCTTACCAAATACCCGGTTAAGACCCGCCTCTCCCTCAACGGCACCATTATCGTGGGGCGCGATATTGCTCACGCCAAACTTAAGGAGCTGTTGGATGCCGGTAAAGACCTGCCGCAGTATGTGAAAGACCACCCCATCTACTACGCCGGTCCCGCCAAAACGCCGGAAGGATATCCCTCCGGGTCCTTCGGCCCCACCACAGCCGGGCGTATGGACTCCTATGTGAATCTCTTCCAGAGCCATGGCGGCAGCATGATTATGATTGCCAAGGGTAATCGCGCCCAGTGCGTGACGGATGCCTGCCAAAAGTTCGGCGGCTTCTACTTGGGCTCCATTGGCGGTGTTGCAGCAGACCTTGCCAAGAACTGCATCACCTCCATCGAGTGCATTGAGTACCCCGAGCTGGGCATGGAGGCTATCTGGAAGATTACCGTTAAGGATTTCCCGGCCTACATTCTGGTGGATGACAAGGGCAATGATTTCTTTGCCGATATTCGCGCCGGCTGGGCATGCCCCGGTTGCGCCCATTAATTTAACCTTAACTCTGCCGCAGCACGACGCTTAATGCCGTGCTGCGGCATTACCCACTTAACATAACATTATATAGACACACACCATGAGTCCTAAATTAAAAACATTTATAGAACGCGGTATCAGTACTGTCATATTACTTGCCTTGCTGGGCGGTGCCGTAGCTTGGAATAGCCCGTGGGGGTACGCCGCTTTGGTGTGTGTGCTTTGTAATTTGACCACTTACGAGTGGTGTAACATGCTGCGTGAGCGTGCTGCGGAGTCTAACCGCGGCTTGGCACTTGTAGCCGGGCTGATTTACCCGTGGTTAATGGCTGCCGGCATGTTGACGGATGGTATGGTGCTCGGCAATGAGGCCGACCCCACTGCCGTGGTGCTCAATTTTGATTTTGGGGCCGTGGCGTTAGGTTCTTTGGTGTTCTTTGTATTAGCTGCCTTTTTTGCAGAGTTGCGCGCCATGGATTACAAGGGGAGAAGCGGCGCGCAAGCCCTGAGCAGCATGGGGATAACCGTCCTTTCCTTCATTTATCCCGTTTGGTTATTCTCCTTTGCCTTGTGCGCTTTGTATGATGATTACGCCATTAAGACTCTGCTTTGGCTGGTGTTGGTCACCAAGATGAGCGATATTTGGGCCTACGTGAGCGGTGTGTTGTTGGGCGGCAAGTTTATCTCCCGCCGTTTCAGCCCCGTTGTTTCTCCCAAAAAGACGTGGGAGGGCATTATCGGCTCCTTTATCATTACCTCTTTGTGTGCCTGGGGGCTGCTGGGGCTCACCACATTCCCCTTTGAGCTGAGCACCTTGCAATTCTTCTGTGTGTTGATGCCCTGCATCTTTATACTGAGCGTGGCGGGTGACTTGGCCGGCTCCCTTATTAAGCGCGGTTTAGCGGTTAAAGACAGCGGCTCTCTGTTACCGGGAATCGGTGGTATCTTTGATTTGATAGACTCCCCTGCATTTACCGTATCGTTCTTTGCAGCGGTGCTTGTGATTCTTTAATCTATGCGTTTAACAATACCATTGCTGATTAACCCCAACGCCGGGAGCCTGTTTCGCTCCGGGCTTAAGGCTTGGTTGGACTCACACCGAGACGCCTTTACCTTAGTGCCGACCAACAGTGCAGAGGATTTAACGGCTAAGGCGCGCAAGTTGGCGGAATCCGGGGAGCCGGTGGTGGCTGCTGCCGGTGGAGATGGTACTCTTATGTGTGCAGCGCAGGGGCTTATCGGTACAAAATCTGCCTTGGGTATTTTGCCTTGCGGCACCATGAATGTGTTTGCTCGTGAGCTCGGCATCGGTTCCCGTCGTTTCGATGTGGCGTTGGATGCTATGCAGAATGGCGTCTCTCAGCCCGTGGATATCTTTACCATAAACGGCAAACCCTTTTTGCAAATGGCCGGGTTTGGTATGGATGCCCGTATCATTAAGCTGATTACCCCGCGTTTGAAACGTTGGCTCGGGGCTGCATCTCACATTGTGACGGCCCTGCGTGTGGCTATGGACAGGCACCCCATTATTACCGTGACCCTGCCCGATGGAGAAGAGGTATATGGCACCCAAGTGATACTGGGTAATGGCAAACGCTATGGAGGCGAAGCGCACTTGCATGCAGAGGCTCGTTACGATGATGGCATGTTGGATGCCGTTATCATGCACCAGGAGAGCCCCATGATTCTTTTTGAGGTGCTGAGCAGTATGATGCAAAAAGGTGCAACGCAGCGTAATACCAGCGCTTTTACTAATGTGCGCCGCTTTGAATCTTGCGTGATTACGGCAGAGGGTAAGTTGGATTACCAGCTGGACGGCGATTATGTGGGCACCATTAAACCCGGTGAATCTGCCGTAATTGAGCGCTTGCCTCACCGCTTGAATGTCTGCGTGCCACTCAACCCTGTCCCGGTTACACCTATGGGGCGTTTTATGGCTCACCCCATGGTAGAGGCTTGGAAAACGCGTATCAAACGCTTTAGCAGATTTTAAGAAAAATCCCCCGTGCGCATCAGAGCGTACGGGGGATTTTTATTTAACGGAGATAAGTTTTATTTTTTACCCATTTGAAGGTGCAGCACTTGCACGGCCTCCGGCGTGGTGGGCACCTCCAGCTGTTGCGTGGTGCCTTCTATGCGCAGGAAGTGCTTACCCTCGCGGGGCATGGAGAACGTGGCGAAGAATCGCACGTCATCCGTTTTGACGGGCAGGGGCTTGATGCCGAGAACCTTGCCCTCCTCGTTCAACAGCTCAATGTTCGGGGCAACCTCGGGGCGGGGTACCACATCTACCATGAGTCGCTGTTGGTCTGCGGGCGGACCATATTTGGCGTACCAATCAGCGGAAAGCTTGCGGTAACGCTCTGTAACATCAATGGCCGGTATGGGGCGGTCTTGATACACCGGGAAACAATACTTACCGCCGGGGTGCACGGCTAATATCTTCTGCATGGGATGCTTGGGATCCAGCATGCCGATATTTTCCATCACCCAACCGGTGTTGAAATCTTTTTCGTTAAATTCAATCATGTGCCACTCACCGTCAAAGTATACCTCGGGCCAGGAGTGGTTGCCGCGAATATGATTCCAAGTGGGGATGCCGACGGCGCGTGCCGGTATGCCGATGGAACGGTAGGCGCATACCATCAGAATCGTTTGCCCGGAGCAGGAGATTTTCTTTTCTGCCAGAGCCTCCAGCGCATTCATGTCGGCACGGCGGCGTTCAATGGTGTAGTAGGCACCGGTGAGCTTGGTCATATTTTCTGCAATGTAGAGCACAGCCTCCCTGGGGCTGTTGCAATGCTCAACCGCAGGTGCAAAGATGGCTCGCACGGTCTCCCTCCAATCGCAGGGATCCTCAGACATGACCATATTGGCATCCACATAATTTCGCCGGATGTCATCCGGCACTTCTTCAGGTTGCCAAGCGGCAAATGCAGTGCTGATCATGGCGATGCCGGTGGTGATGAGTTGGTGTATTTTCATTTTTGTACGTTAGCGTAAAGGGTAAACCCGGTGCATTCTGTAATGGTGACGGGTACAATAGTGCCCACTTGAGCACTGCCGCCATCTATAATGACGGGCTTGTTTTGAGAGGTTCGCCCCTGCAAGCGGTTCGGGTTGTTTTTGCTGGGCCCCTCCACCAAGATGGTTTGTGTGGTGCCTACCAAGGCTTGGTTGCGGGCTGTAGCAATGCGGTTAACACATTCTAACAAGTCGTGGTTACGCTCCTCTTTAACGCGCAGGCATATTTGGTCTGCCATGGCTGCTGCCGGGGTATCCTTGCGCGGGGAATACTGGAAAATGAAGGCGTTATCAAACTGAATGCGCTCTACCGCAGCCTTGGTTTGCAGGTAATCCTCATGCGTTTCACCGGGGAACCCAACGATAATATCCGTGGTGATGGCTAAATCCGGGCGGGCCTCGCGCATATCCTCACACAGTTTGAGGTATTTCTCATTCTTGTAGGGGCGCAGCATCAGCTTGAGTATGCGGTCGCTGCCACTCTGCATCGGGAAATGAATGTGGCTGCACAGCTTGGGCAGATAGGTGTAGGCGTTGACCAAATCCTGCCGGAACCCAATGGGGTGCGGGGATGTAAAGCGTATGCGCTCTAACCCGTCTATCTCATGCAAGGCCTCCAGCAGGCGTACAAAGGCACCGCGCCCGTTGATGATGGGCTCATCCCTGCCATAGCGGTTGACAATTTGCCCCAGCAGGGTGATTTCCTTGACCCCGCGTGCAACCAATTCTTTGGCTTCGGTCAAAATATCGGGCATCGGGCGGCTGCATTCCTCACCACGGGTACTGGGTACAATGCAGTACGAGCAGCGCATATCACACCCCTGCATAATGGATACAAACGCCGTGCAGTTGCCGGCGGGGGGTAGGTGGTCCTTTATCGCATTTTGGAATCCATCCTCATGCCCAACGGCACATATATGGGCACCACGCTTAATCGGTTCTGTTATGTTTTGTGCTAAGCGATTGCGCAATAATCTGTTGCAAAGCCTGTAGACGTTGTGGTATTGGTGCGTGCCGGTAACAATATCAAGCCTGGCGATATCCCGGAACAAACTGTTGCTGCGGCTTTGGCTCATGCAACCCATAAACCCATATACCACCCATGGTTTGGCTGTGGGCCGAGAGCATAACAGCCCCATTTTGCCCAGGGCTTTCAGCTCCGCCTTTTCTCGAACAGAACAGGTGTTGATGAGGATAACATCTGCATCATCCTCATTTTTTGTGATTTCATAGCCCCCGGCCAGAAACATGCTGAGCACTTGTTCCGTGTCTCGCTCGTTCATCTGGCAGCCATAAGTTTTAATCAGTACGCTTGGCATTGTTGTTGTTGTAGAGTGCTCTGTACTCATGTTGCAAACCTGTCATTATGCAGGCTTGCTGCCTGCCCGCATAGTAGCATTCTCTGTGTTTTTTTGCAAGCTTATTTTTATATGCCGGATAGTAGTACCATTCTCGGTATACGCATGCGTACGCATTATATTGTTGCCAACGGTGGCGATTTTGTGATAGTATTTACCCCGCAGTATACACCTACTTGTTATGGCCGATTCAGAAGAAAAGTCAACATCTCCGTTATTGCCGTTAGATATTCCGGATGAACAGCATCCGGAGAAAACGATTGTTGTGGAAACGCCGGATGAAGCAGCTCCGTATGCTCGTGTGTTATACCGTAGGTTGCAGGCGGCACTTGATGCAGGTAATGACATGGAGGGCTTCAACATTGTGCTTCAATTGCTCAAGGAAAATCCGCAGGATGAAACGGCCATGCAGCTGCAACGGCAATTGGGGCAGCGTGTATACAAGGAGGCTGCGCGCGAGCTTTCTGCCGTATTGTCGGATGGTAATTTGAACCGTATTGCCCAGCTGGTGAAGCGCCTGCGAATGATGGCAGCTGAACGCCAACTTTGCGATTTACCGGGGTACCGCACCGCTGCGGCAAAGGTGGATGAGGCAGAGCGCCGTTATTGGAACGCCATGTTGCTCTCCGGCATCAGCAAGATGAAAGATACGCCCGATATTCGTGAGCGTGAGGCCATGGCCGCTAGTGTAGAGAAATTTGCTGCTTCAAAAAAATTAAGCTTTACGCCCGAGCATAAAGCTCTTATTGACCGTGTGCATGCGGATTGGGCACACCATTGCCATTTGGAGGAGCTGCGTAAAAGTTTCCGTGAGCAAGAGGCCTTTTATCTGGAAATTAAGGTGCGCGTTAATGCCGGAACAGACCTGAAACTGAGCCGCGAGGAATTGACACGCTGCTTGGATGCCGTTACAGAGCTACGTGAGTTACCGGAGGCAGAGGACTTGCAGAAGCGAATCAATGATACATTACAGAAAGTTCGCTCTATCCTTTTTGCTCAGACCCGCCGCAAAGCCATTATCAGCTCTATTGCCGGTATTGCAATAACCATACTGGTATTTAGTGTAGCGCTTGTAATATATGCCTTTGCCGGGGCCGGCTCCCGAGCAGACACCCTGCGTAACGCCCGTACGGCGCGCAATTTGGCTTTGGTGCAAGACTATGTGGAGGGTATTGAACCGCTGCGGCCTTTGCGCACCGCATTGAGTTCATCTTATGAGGACGAGCTTGCTGCTTCTGCCGCTTGGTTGGCTGAACATAAAGCACTGTGTGAGCAGCTGGAGCAAATAGAGGGTGAGCTTAAGGATGCTGTTTCTGCTTTGAATTCCCCCGGTGTAACCCCGGCACAAATGACAGGTGGGCTTGTTGTCGTAGAAAAAGCCACCAAGATTTGCAAGGAGCTGGATTCCCGTTTCAACTATCAGGCAAAAGAAGCTGTTAAGTCATTGATTCAAAGCTACACCAACAGTATGGCAGAGATTCGCCCCACGGTGCTTTCTCGCTTTACCTCCCCGTCTTCTCAGTTGACGCTTGAACAACTGGATTCTTTGTATAAGGAGTACGTTAATTGCAGAGAACTGCTCAAGGTTACCTACGAAGAGCATGAGGATATTCGCCGCGCGTTTACCGCTGCGGTGAGTGCGGAGTTGAGCAGAATGAGTGCTGCTGCCCCCACCCCGGATGCCGCCACTGCCATCGTTGCCGAGTTTGATAAGTACAATGAGAGCATGAAGCTTGACCCCTCCTTGCGTGCCTCTTTGGCTGACTATTCACGCCGCTTTACACTCTTTAACGAGTTGCCCCAAAAGTTACTTACCATTAAAACTCTGCCGGAATATATCGAGGCGCTGAAAGTTTGCGGTGATTGCTATAACCGTGTGCCGAATGCAGTCCCGGTATCTACTGTAGAGGCAATGGTGGGCAAGGAGGATGCAGCCATGCGTGCCTATAAGTATAATGAGTTCTTCAAGGCCACCGATGCTGTTGCCGCGCCGGAGCAAATGATGCCTCAGTTGCTTAAATATAAGTCCGTATATGCGAATGGCACCTCTCTTTATGAGGCTGTGCAGAAAAATGAGGCTATCAATGATGCTATTACAGACCTTTGTACGGACTCTAAGCGCTTTTGGCGTAAGGGTTTTGTGCGTGTCGTCGGCTATGGCGATTGGGTATATACCGGCGCCAAAATAGGGGAAGATAAGGTGCGTCAATATAACTCTAAGGGTGAGCTCTACGGTAAAATCCTTTCCCCGAAATCCAAAAAAGATGGCTTGGCTCCTGTGCGCCTGCACGATTGCCGCGCAGAGATGGGGTTCTCCCCCGAGAAACTTAAAGCCGGCACTGTTACCCCGGCACAGTTGCTGATGAATGTAGCCCGCTTTACGGACCCTGCTTGCCCGGTATTTGCCCGCGCCTATCTCTTCCGCCAAATGGTATTGGTGATGGATGAGCTGGATCCCATGGCATCGGGCATTGCTTTCTCTCCTTCTCTTAAGGCGGATGTAGAGGCTTTTAAGAAATTACCCAAGGTAGCAGATAAGCAATACGGGTGTTGGATGCAGGGGCATAAGCTCAATACCGAGACTCCGTATATTAAGTTCTTTGAATCCATTGCCTCTCATGATTACATGGCAGAGATTCTGGCCTCCATACTCCCCATTACAGATGCCACTGCCACTTACGCCGGATTCTTGGATGCGCAGGGTAATGTGATTCGTGTAATCCCCGGTGAGGATGCTTTGTATGTAATGAAAGACGGTGCGATGGTACCGCACACAGCAGAGGAAAAGACTCCATACCTCCCGCTGTTTGTACTTAGCTTGCCTACACCGGCTGCCAATTGATGTAGGAAAATTAGCCCGACAAAGCTTGGCCTCCGTTGATGCCTTTGTCGGGCTGTTGGGGGTTATTCTTTGTCCTCCTTTTTAGGAATCGGGAAGAGTCTGGATGGCTGAAAACTCAGTTTAGCATTGCCATCTGCCTTAGTTTTTTTGAAAAAAGTACCGAATCGGGTGATATGTACACCCTTTGCATCGGCTGAGCCGTTAATGATGGATGCAAGCACCGCCTCTACAGCTGCAGAGGCGGTGGAGCGGGTTGCACCCGGGCCCATGTAGCGTTGTACACGGGCGATGAGCTGTTTTTTATTCACTTGTTTTTAAGTGCGTCACGAATCTCGCGCAGCAGGAGGATATCCTCCGGGGTGGGAGCCGGAGCAGGGGGCTCTGCGGGGGCTTCTTCTTCCGTCTTCTTCTTAAAGCGCAGCTTGCAAATAAGGCGAATTGCCAAGAAGATGGAGAGTGCGATAATCAGGAAATCCACAACGGTTTGCAGGAAGTTGCCGTATTTAATACCATTGTAGCTAAGGGCTGCCAAGCTCTTATCGCCTCCGGCAATCAGAGAGATACTCGGCATGATGATGTCATTAACCAAAGAGGTGACAATTTTGCCGAAAGCGCCACCGATGATAACACCGATAGCCATGTCTACTACATTACCTTTCAAGGCAAATTCCTTGAACTCGGTAATCCATCCTTTTGTTGCGGTTGTAATTTTACCCATGGTTGTTTCTGGTTGTTGTTCAGATTTTTTTGAAAGCTTTTACACCCCATTCTTGGCAGGTCCATGTGGAGCCGTCTGTGCTGGTGAAGATGCATACGCCACCGGTGGCAACCTTAATGTCGTGCTCTGCGCAGAACCCGGCATAGTCTCCGGTAATGTACGGTGCAAATCTGATGGTGCCGTTGGAGGATACGCAAAGCAGCACCTCGTCATCCTGCACTTCGCCGGCAAGCGCAGTCCAGTTGGCAATAATTTGCTCTACATCAACTTTCCAGCCGGGGGGGACAATGGCTTCTGCGTTCCACTTTTCAATGGCGGCTTCTCCCAAAGCATCCAGCTCCTCGGGACTCAGGGTGGCGGGGTCTTTGCCCTCAGCCTTAGCAATATCGGCACCCAAGCGGGCCTTGGTTTCTTCCTCGCTGTGGTTTTCATCGGGGCCGTAATCTACCTCAATAAAGCGAGCATCGGGCTGCACCGGGCAGGGGTTGCCCAGCTCTTCTGCTGCAAGGGCAGCCGTACCCATGGTGCGTTGCAGGGGTGCTGCAAGAATACGGGTGGGGGTAAGGCCCAGCTTAGCTAAGTATTTGCCGATACCGCGTCCGCGTTCTTCTTCTACCAAGGGGAGGTCGGTGCGGGAGCCGACTCTGGTGGGTGTTTCACCTTTGCGGAAGGTGTTGCCGTGGCGTGCTATGATGAGTGTTTTCATGTTGGTTGTAAGTGTAAGGTGTTAAGCCGGGTCCTCCTCAATACGCAGGTTATCCATAATGTATTGGCGGCGGTCTGTGGTGTTTTCACCCATGTAGAAGCGCAGTAAATCCCTCAAGCGTTTGGCGTTTTCGAGGGATACGGGCTCCAAGCGAATATCCTCGCCGATAAAGCCCTTGAACTCCTGCGGGGAGATTTCACCCAAGCCTTTGAATCGAGTAATCTCAGGGTTGCGGCCCAAGGTTTTAACGGCCTTGTCTCGCTCGTTCTCCGAGTAGCAATAGATGGTCTTTTGCTTGTTGCGTACGCGGAATAGCGGAGTTTGGAGTATGTACAGGTGGCCGTCCTGAATCAGCTCGGGGAAGTATTGGATGAAAAAGGTGAGCAACAACAGGCGTATGTGCATGCCGTCCACATCGGCATCTGTTGCAATGACAATTTTATTGTAGCGCAGGTCGTCAATGCTGCGGTCTATATTGAGAGCCAAGTGCAGGAAGTCTAGCTCCTCATTGCTCTCCATAATGGCATTTTTGTTCATGCCGAAGCTGTTAGCAGGTTTACCGCGCAGGGAGAATACAGCCTGCGTTTCGGCATCTCTGGCCGTAGTAATGGAGCCGGAGGCAGAGTCGCCCTCCGTAATGAACAACATGGTTTCCTTGGCTCGCTTGTGCTTGGTGTCGTAATGCACGCGGCAGTCTCTCAGCTTTTTATTATGAACGCGCGCTTTTTTAGCGCGTTCCTTGGCTACTTTGCCTTGTACATCGGCTACCTTTTTGCGAGTGCGCTCGCTTTCTTTAATCTTGTCTTCCAGCGCATCTGCAATATCCGGGTTGCGGTGCAGGTAGTTATCCAGCTCCTTGGCCATGAAATTGCTGACAAAGGTGCGGATGGTCTCTTTACCCGGGCCCATGGTGTTGCTGCCCAGCTTTGTTTTAGTTTGAGACTCAAAGAGCGGTTCTATCACTTTGATGCTGATGGCTGCCTCAATACTCGCACGTATATCCGCCGGTTCATAGCTCTTTTTGTAGAAGTTTTGCAGCGTTTTGACAATGGCCTCACGGAAGGCGCTTTGGTGTGTACCGCCCATGGTGGTATGCTGCCCGTTGGCAAAGGAGTAGTACTCCTCACCATATTGGTCGCAGTGGGTAAACACAACCTCAATGTCTTCACCTTTCAACTGAATGGGCGGGTACAGCGGCTCTGCCCCCATTTCCTCCTTAAGCAAATCCAACAAACCGTTGCGTGATACGTGGTTTTTACCGTTGAAATTAAGGGTTAAGCCCGTGTTGAGGTATGTGTAGTAACGGCACATGCGGGTGACATACTCCGGGTTATAGGCTGCGTTCTCCGCAAACACGGTGCGGTCTATCATCCATGTTACTTTGGTGCCGTCTGCCTCATCCGTAGCTTCCGTTATATCCGTGCCTTCAATCATTTCTCCGGCGGAGAAGGTGATGCTACGGGTTTGTCCCTCTCTGAATGCTTGAATACGGAAGTATGAGGAAAGAGCATTAACCGCCTTAATACCTACACCATTAAGACCTACGGATTTTTGGAAAGCCTCGTTATCATACTTACCACCGGTGTTGATTTGAGCGGCGCAATCAAAAAGTTTACCCAGCGGAATCCCGCGCCCGAAGTCGCGCACCTCGCACAGGCCATCTTCCGAAATGCGGATGATGATTTTTTTGCCCGCGCCCATCACAAACTCATCCACGGAGTTATCAATCACCTCCTTAAGCAACACATAGGGGCCGTCATCGGCCATGCTGCCATCCCCGAGCTTGCCGATATACATGCCGGCGCGTGCTCGTATATGCTCCTGCCACGTCAGTGACTTAATGTTATCCTCCGTATATTCTCCTGCCATATTTCGTTCGCTATATTAGCATATCATGCCTCTGTTTGCAAGCAGTAAATATGACCGTTATTCCGTTTGAAACCGTAATTCTGCTTGATTTTTTACCGGTTAGCGGTATACTGATGTTGCAATGGCAAATTATGCACTTATTTTGGCTGGTGGCAGCGGCACACGTTTTTGGCCGCTTTCTCGCAATGCAAAACCCAAGCAGTTGTTGGATCTGTTCGGCAACGGTACGATGCTTTGCCAAGCCGTGAACCGGTTAGGCGGGCTTGTGCCTACAGAGAATATCTTTATATTGACCAATGCGCTGCAAGAGGCAGAGGTGCGTAACCAAGTGCCGGAGCTGCCCGCTGCTAACATAGTTGCCGAGCCTGCCCGCAGGGATACCGCTCCTGCCGTTTCTTTGGGCGTGGCTCTTGTTGCAGCCAGAGACCCGCAAGCCAATATGATTGTCATACCCAGTGATTCTCTTATATTAGATGACAAGGCATTCCGCTCCCTGGCGGCAGATGCCCTTGATTTGGCCGGACGCGAAAAGGCGTTAATGACTATCGGCATACGCCCCACATGGGCTTGCCCGAGCTATGGTTATATTGAGCGTGCAGAAAAACTGAATGATGCGGCACTTACGCATGATTGCTATGAGGTGGTCAGATTCCGTGAGAAGCCGGATGCCGCCACGGCTGAGCAATACCTTGCAAGCGGTAATTTTACTTGGAATGCGGGCATGTTTATCTGGAATGTGGCGTATGTGCGTGCCCAGCTGGCTGCTCATACTCCTGAGCTTGCCGACTTTATAGACCGCCTCACCGCAGCGGCAGATATCCCTGCTTTTATTGCATCTGAGTTTGCCAAGCTTACCCCCATCAGCATAGACTTTGCTCTCATGGAAAAAGCTGACCGCGTGCTTAACTTTGAGGCCTCTTTTGATTGGGATGATGTTGGCTCTTGGATTTCCGTAGGCAAGTATCTTGAGCAAGATGCTGCCGATAACGCCGCTAACACTGCATTGAGTGCTCAAGATTCCGCCCGCAATATCGTCTTCTCTGCCAAGGGTAAACATGTTGCCTTAGTGGGGGTGGATGACCTTATTGTGGTGGACACGGGGGATGCACTGCTTGTGGCACACCGAGACCAGGCGGATAAAATCAAGAACGTGGTGGCTAAGTTGCCGGATAATCTTGTTTAACAGAATCTGCTCATGCACCCCGCGCTTGGTATAGATATGGGTAAAGCCCGCATCGGCATCGCTGCTACGGATGCTTGCGGTATTCTTGCCCACCCGGTGGAGAGCATCCATTTAGATAAAACCAAGCCAATACCACGCATTGCGCAACTGGTGCAAGAGCGCGGTATCCGCACCTTGGTATTGGGGCTTCCCCTGCGTGCAGATGGTACAGAGGGCTCTGCCTGTGAGTATGTTCGGGAATTCGGAGCAGAATTGCAGAAAAAATTCCCCGATATCCCCCTTGTGTATGTAGATGAATACTACACTACTATTGAGGCTGCAAAAAAACTCCACGCTGCCGGAAAAAGAGCAAAGGATTTTAAACCTATCATAGATCAAGCCGCTGCGGTGGAAATCCTTAACCTTTGGTTGGAACGAACGGGGCCTCCGGCTGATATGATGGAATATCCTGATTTTTATTAGTGATTTTTAATCTTTAAAAAAAATAAACTTTTTTTGAACAAAAATGATGCGGTAGGAGTCATAGCTATGATAACCGCATCATTTTTATGAAAAAGCTTTTCAGTATAGCATTGGCCGGGGTAATGGCTGTGGGGTGCATGGCCTCACAGGCAGAGGCTCGGGTGAACGTCTCCGTTAATGTCGGGGGACCCGTTGTTGTGGCGCCGCCACCACCACCGCCTCCCGTTGTCGTGGTGCCGCAGCGTCCGGCAGTCGTAGTACCACCGCCAAGGGTTGTTGTGCCACCGCCCCCACCTGTCAGGGTGTGTCCGCCACCGCCTCCGCGTCGCGTTTTACCCCCGCCACCGCCCAAGCCTCGGCATCCGAAGCATCCGCACCACCATGGGCCTCATCACCATGGGCACGGTCCGCACCACCATTGCCGTTGATAAGATTTTGAGTTGAGAGAAAATAGCTCGGCGTGTCTCTGTTGAATGGAGAGGCACGCCGATTTGATTATTTAAGCCAAGCCAGGAACTCTCTATTGCCATCCATCCCTTTAATGGGGGAGTCTGCTACGCCCATCCATTGGCGGCCCAGCTCCCGGGTGACAAAATCGCGGATGCGGTTGACGGCTCGTTGGTGCAGGGCGGGGTTGCGTACAATGCCACCGGGGCCAATATCTTCCGGTTGTAATTCAAATTGAGGTTTCACGAGCACGAGCATATCGCCGCCTTCCTCCAAACATGCGTAGGCTGCGGGCAGAATGCGGGTGAGAGAGATAAATGAAACATCGCTGACAATAAGTTGCACTTTCTCCCCCAAATCTTCCGGTGTCATGTATCGGGCATTGAAATGCTCTTTAACCACCACGCGCGGATTGTTGCGCAGTTTATCTACCAGTTGATCCACCCCTACATCTACGGCGTGCACGCGGGTGGCTCCGTTTTGTAGCAAACAATCCGTAAAACCACCCGTGGAGGCACCTATATCCAGGCAAACTTTTCCTTGCGGGTTGACGGGGAACGCGTTGAGTGCGCCCTCCAGTTTAAGCCCGCCACGGCTGACATAGCGAGGCTTATTGAGCACCTCTATGGCTGCGGTGTCTTCAATTTTGGTGCCCGGTTTATTGATAACCTTGCCGTCTACCGTGACATCGCCACTAAGAATGAGGCGCCTCCCTTGCTCGCGGGAGTCGCATAGCCCCCGCGCAGCAATAATGACATCCAAACGTTGTTTAGCCATGGATTAACGGCGGCGCTTAAGAGCGCGGTTTTGACCGGGCATGACGGGGAACTGCTCTTTTTGAGCAGGTGTCATGACGGGGCGGGGCGTGTAACGTGCTGCCTGTACGGGTTGGGGGGCGGGTTTCTTGAATTCGGGCTGCACCTGAGTATTGGGCAGGGAAGAAACAGCTACGGCACTCTTCTTAACAACGGGCTGAGGCTTGGGAGCTTCTACCACAGGTTTGGGTGCAGGGGCTTGCTTAACCTCGGACTTGGGCAACTCGGGTTGTACCTGCTCGGTGCGTGCGGGTTTTGCCTTGGGGGGCTCCGGTTGAATCTGCGCTGTGCGAGCCGGTTTGGGCTCGGGGGCTTTTACTACCGGTGCGGGTTTCACCTCGGGCTTGGGCAGCTCGGGTTGCACTTGGGTGGTGCGGGCAGGCTTGGGCTCGGGTTTCTTGAACTCGGGCTGCACCTGAGCAGAACGAGCCGGCTTGGGGGCAGGGGCGACAACCGGTTGATTCTTGCGGATAACATTGGGGAGCTCCCAATTGGTGTAGGTGTTGTCACAGGAGCTCAGCGCAATGGCCAGAGCAGAGAGTGTAAGAGCGGTTCTTTTCATAATATCGGTGGTATGTGTTAAAAAAGGTGTCAGGGGTAACAAATTTCGGCAGCGTAGGCGCCCATGGTGGTAAAGGCGTATACAACGGTGAGTATGCACATCATGCCGAATATGATATCTTTGGAGAGGGGAAGAATTTTGTCCTGTTTATGTTTTGGTTTAAGGCTCAATATAATGACAACGGTAAAGGCTACCCAACTGATGAGGTAAATGTTCTGCCATACGGGTTGGTGCAACAGCTCTGTGCCCGTTGCCTTGACAGCAAAATAGGTGCTTTGCGGCAAGATAGTGAGAATAGCAAACTCCGGTCGCAAAACAGAGGTGCTGAACAATCTTAACCAAACAATGCCCCAAGTGAGCAAAATTGCCGGTACGATTAAGGCTGCCATGAGCCAACCCGTGCCCAGCATATCAGTGAGCATTCTGCCGCAGCTGAGCAGAATCATCAACGGGGTCAGCCAATAGATGTATTTGAGCCTGTTCATGGAGCGCAACTGCTTAACCCAGCCAATTCCAAGTGATGGGCACCTCAATGTCCGGGTGCAAACTGAGCATGGCAGGGCTGCCGAGCACGCATTGCTCTAAAGCGGCCTTATGCGGGGTGTCTGCAGGCAGGGGCAGCGAGATAACGGTTTCAATGCGGGCAATACGGCGAGGGTTGGCACTCATCTCTTTACCTACTTCAATGGTGGTGCCGTTAAGGTTTAACCCTTCTTTGTCTGCATAAATACCCATGATGGTGGCCATGCAGGCAGCCATGGCAGAACACATCAGGTCTGTCGGCGAAAAAGACTCGCCTTTACCGTGGTTATCTACGGGAGCATCGGTGTAAATAGTTGCACCGCTCGGCCCATGCTGCAGCTGACAATGCAGCCCGCCCTGATATGTCATATTGCACTTTACCATGCGGGCTATTCTACACCTTGATGAAAGGTGCGTCAAGGTGGAAAAGAAGTCAGCCGAAATTTTTTAGCTGGAAATTCAAGTTGAATTGTGCTATCATGCGCGCGCTATGTTATCTGACCGCACAAAATCGGGTATAGAACGTGCGCCGCATCGCAGCTTGATGCGCGCAACGGGTATGAGTGATGAGGATATACGTAAACCCTTTATCGCTATTTGTAACTCCTTTAACGAGGTGATTCCCGGCCATGTTCATCTGAACAAGGTTGCTGAGCTTATTAAAGATGAGGTGCGTAAAGCAGGCGGCACCCCCATTGAGTTTAACCTGATAGGTGTGTGTGATGGTATTGCCATGGCTCACCATGGTATGAAGTTTTCCCTGGCCAGCAGAGAGTTGATTGCCGACAGCGTGGAGACGATGCTGAGTGCTCATGCTTTTGATGCCTGCATTTGCATACCCAACTGTGACAAGATTGTGCCCGGCATGGTAATGGGGGCTCTGCGTTGCAATATACCCACCATCTTTTGCAGCGGTGGTCCCATGGCGGTGGGCAAAGGCCGCAATGGTGAGGATTTGGACCTCAACAGCGTGTTTGAAGCGGTTGCTGCTTGCACGGCAGGCAAAATCAGCGAAGAAGAGCTGCATTATGTAGAGTGCAATGCCTGCCCCGGTGCGGGCTCTTGCTCCGGCATGTTTACGGCAAACTCCATGAACTGCCTGTGCGAGGTGTTGGGCTTGGCTTTGCCCGGTAACGGTACCCTGCTTGCTCTTTCCGAAGAGCGCAAGGAGCTGTGGCGCGCTGCTGCACGCCGCGCTGTGGAGATGGCCCATCAGGGCGGTCCGCTGCCCCGTGACCTCATCACGGAAAAATCCATTGATAATGTATTCACCTGCGATATGGCCATGGGCGGCTCCTCTAACACGGTGTTGCACACACTCGCCTTTGCTGCAGAGGCCGGGCTTGACTATGACCTGCGCAGAATTGATGAAATCTCCCGCCGTACCCCCAATATATGCAAGGTGGCTCCCAGCTCCCGTTTCCACATGCATGATGTGTTGCGTGCAGGCGGTATCATGACAATTCTTGCAGAAGTTAACAAGATTCCCGGTGCGCTCCATACCGATTTGCCGACTGTAAGCGGTAAGACCCTGGGTGAGCAGATGGAGGGGCTTTCTACCCAGGATCCCGTTGTGATTCGCACCGTGGAAAATGCCTATTCTCCCGATGGTGGGTTGGCTGTGCTCTTCGGTAATCTCGCAGAGCAGGGCTCCATTGTCAAAAAAGCCGGTGTGCTGCCGGAAATGATGGTGCACCGCGGCCCTGCCGTTATCTTTGAAAGCCAGGAGGATGCCTGTGCCGGCATCTTGGCGGACAAGGTGAAACCCGGCGATGTAGTCGTTATCCGTAATGAGGGGCCCAAAGGCGGCCCCGGCATGCAGGAGATGCTTGCCCCCACCAGCTACATTATGGGTAAGGGCTTGGGTAACTGTGTTGCCCTTATCACGGATGGCCGATTCTCCGGCGCCACACATGGTGCCTGTATAGGCCACGTCTCCCCCGAGGCGGCGGAGGGTGGGCTTATAGGCCTGCTCAAGGATGGCGATATCATCTCCATTGATATTCCCAACCGCTCCATCACCGCTGAACTCAGCGATGAAGAAATTGCCGCACGTCGTGCTGTATGGCAACCCACCATGCAAGAGATTGACGGTAAGTGGCTGAAACGCTACCGCAAATTGGCAACCAACGCAAGTAAAGGTGCCGTCCTCTCTTAACCTCCCCCCCCTAATAACACACTCAGAATAATATAATGAGCGCTGATAAAAAACAAAACCCCATAGCCAAGTACTTCTCGGAGTTCAAGGTGCTGCGCGAGTGCAGCAAGGACTTCTGGTACACTAACTTCATTCAGTTCTTCGATGGTCTGTCGTACTTCACGCTGATTATCGTATTCACGCTGTTCTTGAAGGATTATTGTGGCTTCAATGATGCCGATGCTCCCTACTGGGTGGGCATGTACACCCTGTTCTTGTCCATGTTTGTATTTGCCGTGGGCACCATTTGTGACATTATCGGGTTGAAAAAGACCTACCTGATAGGTTTCTCGCTGCTCATCGGCGGGCGTCTTATCATGGGCTTGGGGTCAGACTTCGGTATGCACATTTGTGGTCTTTCTCAGGAGGATTCCAAATACTTCGTGATTCTCGGTATCGCCATCCTTTCCTTCGGTACCGCCTTCATGAGTCCTTGTATCTCTACCTCCATTCGCCGTTTCACCACATTGCGTGCCCGCCCCACGGGATTCAATTTCTACTACCTGTTTATGAATATCGGCGCATTCTTGGCCGGTATCGCCATTGTAGATCCGCTGCGTGCTGCATTCGGCCCCATTAACAGCTTGTGGTGGGTGGTTAACATCGGTACCGCCTGCAACGTAATTGCCTTTATCTTCACGCGTTTGATTGATGAAGATAATTACGCCGTGCCCGAGGAGCGTATCGCCAAGAACGAGGCAGCCAAACGCCGCCCCTTGCAGCTCATTTGCGAGGTTGCCAAGGAAAAACCCTTCCAGAAGCTCATTGTGTTCTTGGTGCTTACATTGGGTGTGCGTTTGGTGTTCACCCTTCAATTCCTGGTGATGCCGCAGTACTACACCCGCGCCATTGGTGATGATTTCTCCCTGGGCTTGGTAAACTCCTTTAACCCCTTCATCATTATTACCGGTTTGATTCTCATCATCCCGATTCTGAACCGTTTCTCCACGGTGAAACTCATGATATCGGGCATGACGATATCTGCCTGCTCCATGATTCTGCTGGCAGTCCCGCCGGAGTGGTACTTCATTATCCCCGGTGTTGAGACCATTGGCCAAGCTTACTTTGTAGCCATCGTAGCCCAGATTATCGTATTCGCCTCCGGTGAGTTGCTGTTCAGCCCGCGTTTCTCTGAGTACGTGGCACGTGTAGCACCCAAGGATAAGGTGGCCTCATACATGTCATTGTCTGCGTTGCCCATGTTCATTGCCAAGCCTATTAACGGCGTGGTGGGTGGTTTGCTGGTATCCTACTACTGCTACGACGGCATTGCTGCCAAGATGGATACCGGGCACGTGGATTTCTGGAACTCCCCCGAGTTCATGTGGACTATCTACATGATTATGGCTTTCATCTCCCCCATTGCCATTATCCTCACCAAGGACAGCTTTGTGTCTGACAAACCTGAGGAAGATGCCGGAGATGTCGTTGCTTCTGATGCCTCTGAGGAGGAGGCTGCTCCCCAGAATGCCTGATATTGATAACAACTTCTGATTTTCTGATAACATGTCTCAAAAGAACTACAAGAATAAGAAGAAAGGCGCTTCTCAGGTAAAGGCCAAGAATGCGCCTGTGGCAGAAACTCCCGTTGTTGCAGAGCAACCTGCCGTTACCGAAGCTGCTCCTCAGGCTGAGGTCAAGACGGACTGGTCACCCATTATCAAGGATTTCTTGATTCTGCTCGTTATCATGGGCATTTTGGGTTATGCCTGTAACCTGCTTAAGGATGCCTTTGCTCCCAAATCCCCCACGGACTCTTTGGTGTCCCTCATTCGCAAGGGTGATGTCAAAGATGTGAAAGGTGAGGAGATTGACGAGCCTTTCCTCAAGGAAATTAAAGAAGGTAAAGAGAAGGATGCCGACTTTATCAATACGCGGGATTCCAATGCTCGCACCCCGCTTATGTGGACGGCGTATGCTAACTTCAATGACCCCGAAAAGGCAGAGGAGACAGACATCAACCGTATTTACTACCTTGATGAACTCTTTGCCAACGGTGCCAATATTCATGCTGTAGATGTAGATGGTTTCAACGCCTTGCATTGGGCTGCATGGAGCGGCATGCGCTTTATCTCCTATAAACTGGTGAAAAAAGGGGTGGATATCAACCAGCCGGAGTACAACGGTTATACCCCGTTGAT
Source organism: Akkermansia sp. (assembly GCA_017399165.1). Lineage (GTDB taxonomy): Bacteria > Verrucomicrobiota > Verrucomicrobiia > Verrucomicrobiales > Akkermansiaceae > Akkermansia. The sequence continues at coordinate 21,988 of JAFQEF010000109.1, read as the reverse complement.
GCTGGCTGCCATGCGTGGTAATGCTACTGTGGTGGATTTGCTGCTCAAAATGGGTGCTAACCCCACTGCCGTGAACAAGGATAACCTTACCGCCGCGCAGTTGGCTGCCAATGCAGAACAGGCGTACAAGAAGCGTGACTCTTGGATTTACGGCCCTGTATTCTCCGAGAATCGCGAAAAATCCTACCTGGAGACATGCAAGTTGTTAGCTGAAAACAAGGGCAAGATTTCTGACGAAGAGCTCAGCAAGCTTGAAGTTGAGTTGGAGATGGAAATGCTTGCCTCTCAGGCTGCATCCCGTGCCGAGCGTAAGATTGCCGAGCTTGCCAAGAAAGACGAGACTCGTGCTGCTATCTCCCTTATCCCCTTGGTATCCTTGGATGAAGCAGATATCGACCTGCACCATCGTGTGAAAGCTGAGGCCGAGGCCATTGTTGACATGGAGAAGGAATACGCTGTTGAGGCATCTGCTCTTAATAAGACGGATGACGCCGGCAACACGGCTCTGCACATTGCTGCCAAGGCCGGCAAGGTTCTTTGCTGCTATCAACTCGTCAATGTTGGTGCAGATATTACCAAAAAGAACAAAGATGGCAAAACCCCGCTTATGTTGGCTGTTCTCGGCGGTCATGTCGGCACGGTAGAGGTGTTGGCTGCTGTTGATAAGGTTGAGCTTAAAGAAACTGCCGAGGAGACGCTTAAGATGATGGAAGCTACGGCTGATATTCCGCAGGCAGATGCTTCTCGCGCTGTGCTTCAAGCGGTGAATCCGACCTCTCTCAAGTTGAAGGACCTCGAGTTTGAGACTCGCCGTGAGGCTTCCGATAAGGCATACGCTAAGGCTAAGGCAGAGGCCGCTGCCAAGGCTAAAGCAGAAGCAGAGGCTGCTGCTAAGGCTGAGGAAGAAGCCCGTGCTAAGGCCGCTGCAGAGGCTAAAGCCCGTGAGGATGCCCTTGCGCTTGCCGAAAAGACAGCCGCTGAGAAAATTGCAGCGGCTGAGCAGGCAACCAAACATGCCCATGATAACAGCTCTATGGCTGTTAAGGCTATGATTGCGGCTGATAAGGCTCGCATTGAGGCCGAGCAGGCAAAAGCTGCCGCAGATGCCGCTAAAGCTGAGGCCGAAAAGAACGCAGCCTTGGCTGCAGCTGCTGAGAAAGATGCCGCAGCCGTTGAAGCAGAGGCTAAAGCTGCCATAGAGGCCGCGAATGCCGCCAAGGCAGAGGCCGCAGCTGCTAAAGCTGCTGCAGATGCCGCTAAGGCAGAGGCTGAGGCTGCAAAATCTGAGGCAGAAGCCGTTAAGGCCGCTGCCGAAGCTGCTGTAAAAGCAGCAACAGAACATGCACCTGTGGCTCCCGTTGCAGAGCAACCTGCTGCATAAGCCATCGTTCTACTGATTTGAACAAAAATGGGCGAGTCGATTTATTTCGGCTCGCCCTTTTCTGTTAAAATTATTTTTGCGCCTTTCTTTTACGTGGTGCTTTTTTGGGCTTGCGGGGTGTTTTTTTACGGGTAGGGGAGTATTTGTGTAAATGTACCTGCATGAGCAACAGCGTGAACATGGAGGCAGAATTAATGCGTACTGCGGCATGCTCCGCAACGGCCTCTGCCATGCGCACCAATTTTTGTACGATGGAGGTGTATTCATCGGCATCCATCTCCGGTAAGGTGTCTTCCAGCAGCCCGTGTAATTGCACCAAGGCACGGTAAAGAAGCATCCAGTTTGAGTCAGATGTTGCCGGCAATGTCATCAATATACTCTCCGGCAGGGTATCAAGCAATTTTTCAATCTTTTTCAATTGCCTGTGTACCTCTTTGCCGGCCGGTGTGTGTGCCGCGGCCTCTATCATGAAGCGAACATGCGTGGATAAATCCCCGTATGCTTCCAATACCTCCCGCGGTACAACCCCGAGTTGGGGAACCTTGCCCTCGCATTTCTCTGCAGCCTCAGCGAACAGACGTGCCAACACGTCTGCTTTTCCCTGCGGAGTTAATGGTTCCCGTTCAAATAGCATCGCTTGCTTATTCTACCATATAGGCATATGGTTCTCAAGCCTCTTTTTTGTGTTTCCTTTAAGTTTGATGTTGTAGGGGTAGATATATTGTTTAAAACAGGACAAAACCCGAATAAAACATATATTGAAAGCTAAAAAAGTGAATTTAGGCTGGAAATTCTGAGAAAAAAGCGTATAATGCGCGCGCTATGTCAGAAGAACAAACTGTTAATACCGCTCCGGGTTCCTCCGAGGAGGAGCTGATTGCCGTACGCCGTGAGAAGGTTGACAAGATTCGTGCTTTGGGGGTGAACCCCTATGGCTGCCGTTTCGATGTCACGACTGATCCCGGTACACTTAAGGCTGATTTTGAGGAGGGTAAACAGGTTAAAATTCTGGGCCGCATCACGGCGTTAAGAGATATGGGCCGCACGCAGTTCTTTACCATCAGTGATGTAAAGGGCGGTATTCAGTGCATGCTTACTAAGAAGTCCTGCACGGAGGAGACTTGGGCATTGTGGAAATTGTTGGAGCGTGGTGACTGGATTGGTGTGGAGGGTGAAACCTTCATTACCCGTACGGGTGAGCCCTCCGTACGAGTGGATGCCTTTACTGTGCTTTCTAAGGCTCTGCGTCCCATGCCTGATAAGTTCCATGGCTTGGCTGATATGGATTTACGCTATCGCCGCCGCCATTTGGATTTGATGAGCAATGCCGAGAGTGCAGATCGTTTTGTGAAACGCTCTCTGATAATCCAGGAGATTCGCAAGTATTTGACAGACCGTGGATTCTTGGAGGTTGAGACCCCCATGCTACAGGATATTGCCGGTGGTGCCGCTGCCAAGCCCTTTGAGTCTTATTACAATGCACTCAAAAAGGCCGTTACACTGCGTATTGCACCGGAGCTTTTCTTAAAGCGATTGATGGTGGGCGGTTTCCCGAAGGTGTTCGAGCTTAACCGCAACTTCCGCAACGAAGGTGTAGACCGCCGTCATAACCCCGAGTTTACAGTGCTTGAGGTTTATGAAGCCGGTGGTGATTATGAGACCATGGCCTCTATGATGGAGGAGATGATTTGCACCGTTGCCGAGAAAGTGTTCGGCACGCTCAAATTTGATCAGTACGATGAAAATGGCAATGTGCGCTGGACGGTGGATTTGACGCGCCCGTGGCGCCGTGCAGATTACAATGATCTGGTGAAAGAAGTTGCCGGTGCTGATTGGTTTGAGTTGACTCCCGAGCAGCGTCGCAACCGTGCCGAGAACGACTTGCATATACAAATCGGCGAAGAGCTTGATGATACAGCTGTAACACAGCAGGTGTATGAAAAGCTCGTTGAGGAGAAACAGGCCAACCCGCTGTTTGTATGCCATGTTGCCAGAGACTTAGTGCCTTTGGCCAAGTCTAACCCGGAGAACCCCGAGGTGGTGGATGTGTTCGAGCTTGTCATGAACGGCCAGGAGCTTTGCCCCGGTTACTCTGAGCAAAATGACCCCATTGAGCAGCTGGAGCATCTTAAGCACCAGGCCGGCGAGGAAACTCAAAAGATTGACTATGACTTTGTCGAAACTCTGGAGAGTGGCATGCCCAGTGCCGGCGGTATCGGCATTGGTATAGACCGCCTTTGCATGCTGCTGACGGGTGCTTGCTCTATCCGAGACATCATCCTCTTCCCGCAGTTGAAGAACCGCAATTAATCCCCCTTTCATCTTGCCCCCTCCCGCTTGTGGAGGGGGCGTTTTTGTTTACCTTGCTATTAGCCTGCTCTATATGTTTTTATGGCATAGGGGGTAGCATGGCAAGATTTTGCTTGCTTTAGGCAGCCTGTTGTGATAATGAAAGATAAGTGTGAATGCCGTAATATCACAGTGGGTCGGTAAACGTGAGCACCAGGAGGATGCTTACATGGTTCGGCACTATCCTGCCGGAACCCTGGCCGTGGTGTGTGATGGCATGGGTGGGCATCAGTTCGGGGCCTTGGCCTCTAAAACCGCGGTGAATGCGTTTGTGGAAGCTTTTGAAGCGGAGCCCGACGGATCAATTTCTCTGCGCTTGCAAGAGGCTCTGGAGGCCGCTAATGATGCCGTGGGGGATGCGTTTGCAACAGCAGGAGCCTTTGGGGGCACAACGTTGCTGGCCACTTATGTGGGTGGCGGTGTTTTGTGGTGGATTAGCGTGGGTGATTCACCTTTGTATTTGTGGCGGCACTCACGCCTGATACGTTTGAACGAGGATCACTCCTTGCGGTCGGTTTATATGCAATATGTGCATGCGGGCAACCTTACATTTGAGGAGGCGTTGTCCATGGGTCATTCGTTGCGTTCTGCCGTAACCGGTGACAATATGGAGCTGATAGACGCACCGATGACCCCATATCCCTTGTTACCGGGGGACCGCATATTGTTGGCAACGGATGGCTCGGATGACTTGTTGTACACCCCTGTGCTGACAGATACGGTAAAACACATCTTTGAAGAACGCAATGGGAATTTAGCAGCGCGGGTGGTGGAAGCATGCCGTGCATTGGAGAGCCCCTATGCAGACAATGTAACCGTGATCGGGATGGACTGGGATGCCTGAAATCTAGCATATTTTGACGATATGGGGGGATTTTAGGGTCTTTACTGCATGAACTGTATATACCTTACCCATGGATATGCTGATGGTCACTATGTACTACCGCCTCTGCCATACGATATTGCGGAGCTGGAGCCACTGGTGAGCGCAGAAACATTGCTGTTGCACCATGATAAACACCATGCTGCTTATGTGGCAGGTGCCAATGCTGCCACAGATGAATTACGCAGAATCAACAACGGGTCTTTAGGCCCGGAACACGCTGCATGTGCAACGCAAAAACTCGCTTTCCATTTGGGCGGGCATATTTTGCATACTCTTTATTGGCACAATATGATTGGCGTGCCACCATGTTTGCCACAGGGGGCGTTTGGAGAGGCGCTGGTGCACAGTTTCGGTAGTTTTGACTCCTTTTGCAGATTATTTGCAACGGTTGCAGAGAGTGTGCAGGGGAGCGGTTGGGCTGTGCTGGGTGTAGACCCCGTTAGCCGTCGTTTGATGGTATGTGGTATATGCCGGCATCAGGATGTTATGGTGCCCGGCTTTACGCCGCTGTTAGCCTGTGATGTATGGGAGCATGCTTATTACCTTACTTGGCATAATAACCGCAAGGGATACATAGATGCATTCATGCGTCATGTCAATTGGCAAAATGTTGCAGAGATTTTTGAAAGGAGCTGTAGCCATGGGTACTGATATTTCTATGAATAGGGTGGTGGGTAACTCTTGGTTTGCTGCCATATTAGCTGTATTGGAGCTGATATTGGGCTTTGTCATGCTAAGTTTTCCCATGTTGTTGGGCACGGCAGCAGTATGGGTGACCGGTATTGCTCTCGTGATAATCGGATTAGTGCACTTATGGCATGTATTCACGCTTAGAGGGCAAAGAATGTGGAGCCTGTTATCCGGCATTGTCTACATTATCGTAGGTGCAGCCATGGTGTTGCTTCCGTTGGCTTCGCTTTCCGTTATCACCATGGTGTTGGGCGTATGCCTTCTCTTTGGGGGGCTTACGCGCTTGATGCTTGCTATCTCCATGCGTAAGGAGCAGGGGAGCACTTGGCGTTTCTTCAATGCTATTGTTTCCATCATTTTAGGCCTCATGGTGGTGTGGAGCTGGCCGGAGTCTTCTCTCTGGTTGGTAGGTACCATTATTGCCGTAGAAATGATTTTCTCAGGTTGGTCGCTTCTCTTCATTTCTCTTGTGCCTAAAGATAAACAGAACTGAGCCATATCATATTCGTTTTCTGACCACAATGCGCCGAGGGTATTTTGCCCCGGCGCGTTTGTTTTATTCTTGACGCCATGCGGAATCCTCTGTAATATGTGTGCAATATCAAATATATTTTACTGATTAGTAATGAATCGATTATTTTTGACCATTATAGGAGTGGTTTCCATTGCCACGGCGTATGCAGCGGAGGTATGTACGGATGGTTGCGTGGTAGGCAGCAGGGAAGACGCGTACGGGGTGTATTCTCCCGTGCCGGCGTTGGATATTAAGATGATAAAGCAGGCACCGCGATTAGAGTCTTTGGAGGGTAAAACCATAGCCATAGTAGGTGGTAGTTTTATGGCAAAGGTAACGCATCCGGAGCTTAAACGCCTTATTATGCAAGAATTCCCGGATGCCAAGGTATACGTGCTCAGCGAGGTAGGGAGTGCCGGGCCGTTTCCCGGGGCAGGTATGCGCAGTGAGCGCAAAGAGGCCTTTGAAGCAAAGTTGAAAGAGTTGGGGGTGGATGCCGTTATATCCGGCAACGGCGGGTGTGGTTTGTGTTGCCCCAAAGAGACCGGTAATTGTAGCGTAGCAGAGCATATGGGGGTGCCTTCTGTCATGATTGCCGCCCCTGCCTTTGCAGAGCAGGCGCAATGCGCAGCAGCCGCCGCCGGTGTGCCGGTGTTACGTGTGGCGATATACCCGGGGGCATTTGCCACCCATACACATGAGGAGCTTTTGAAAAATACACAAGAGAAACTTTGGCCTCAGATAAAGAAGGCCCTTACCGAGCCGATTACTGATGCAGAACGCAAACAAGCCTCCCGTTTTTCTTCAAAAGAAAAAAAGGGCGTTGTGTTTACCGGCAGCGTGGATGAGGTAAACACCTATTTTACACAACAGGGGTGGAGTGACGGGCTGCCTATCATACCGCCTACACAAGAGCGTGTTGCTGAGTTTTTGCGATTCTCCCCATACACCGCAGATACTCAACTGGCGGTATTACCCGTAGCCAACCGTGCCGTAACGGCTTTGCATGTGGCTATAAATGGGGTTATGGCCGGGTGTAAGGCGGAGCACATGCCCATACTCATTGCCTTTACCAAAGCCATGGGTAATGGTTATTTTCGGCGCACACTCAGCAGCACCCATGCCTGGAATCCCTATTGTTGGCTTAATGGCCCCTTGGCTCGTCAGTTGGGGGTAGATTCCGGTGCCGGGGAAATCAGTGCCCCCGTCAATGCCGCTATAGGGCGATTTATTAACTTGGCTATGCGTAATTTAGGTGGTTATTATCCCGCTATTAACCGCATGGGCACATTCGGATATCTCATGCCTTGGTGTATGGCAGAGGATGATGCTGCCGCCTACACTTTGGGCTGGCGCCCTTACCATGTGCAATTAGGTTACGGTGTTAATGAAAACGTGCTCACAGCGGCATCTGCTTTAGAGTGGGGTAACAATATGTCCCCCGCCACCACCAATCCGCAGAAAATTATGGAGCTGTTGGCTTGGGATGCCACACAAAATGAACAGTTTGCTGTTGGCTCCGGCACTCCGTTTGTGTACCGTACTTTTGTGATGACTCCATCTGTAGCCGGTAATTTAGCAAAATCGTATCGCTCAAAAGAAGAACTTGAGGCCGCGCTGATTAAAACGGCCCGTCGACCGCTAATGGAGCGTGCTTATGCCAATTACTGGGCTAATCCCGGTAGTGCTTTTGACCCTCAAACTTACACTGTATCCCGCCATGCAGCTAAACTTAAACGCAGTGAACATGCGGAGACTACAGCCACGCCGCCTTGGCTCGCTTGGTGTGGGGTAAAATCGTTAGATACTGTACCCGTAATGCAAAAAGAGAAAACCGCTATTCTGGTAACGGGGGATACGGATCGCAATAAAACCATGTGTTTGCCCGGTGGTGGCTACGGTTCCGTGCGCATAGAGTTGCCTGATAATTGGGATCAATTGATGGAGGAAAAAGGCTATGCTCCCTTGCGCTCATTTTATCTGAAACCACGTCATGACGTTACACCCTTAAAGCCCTGATAACCTATAACAGGAATACCCGGGGGGGGTGCCCCCCCCCCGAGCCTCGCCGTGGTATTCCGTTGCTTCCGGTTCTCCGCGCTATATTCTCACGCCCCTGAACGAGCACAAAGTATCTAATTGTTCCCCTCGCGTTATTTATATTCGGACGCGCTGAAAATCCCATCTATTTCATCGCGTTCCGTTTTTACTTGACTTGCGGGATGTGTCTTATATAATGTGAATCATGAGGTTATCTTACATGATATTTCCGTTGATGTTGCCCGCTGCTGTAGTTGCTAAGCAGGCTGAACAAGAGGAAGCTATTCGACTCATGGAACTGAGTCGAGGATTATATGAGTTAGGAAGATTCGAAGATGCTAACCACATTTTAGACCGACTGTATGAATATTCTGATACACACAACATGCCGTTAGCCTTACGTGCAAAGATTGAAACTTATGAGTTGTCACTGCGATTTTTCATTATGGATAGAATGCAGAATAGCTACTACTCTATGTGGAGACGCAGCGCTGGTGTCCCGGCCCCGGAACTAGGTTCTCTCAGCATGATGAAAAATCAACAGTTAAGTCGTGATGTGCCACTGTTGAATGTTGACATAATCGCATTTCTGTGGAATCGGGCAATTGCAAAAGCCGCTAAAATTCAGGACTCTCAAACGGCTGATTTATATTTTGCGGATGTATATGCGTTGATTAAATTGGCGCAATCCATGGAAGCTTTACTTTTTTTGTGTTCACAAAATAAGAGTTTTTTGAACGAAAAAGCGGCAGAGCCCAAGGCACTTTTGCAAAAGGAACTCTTAAGAATTGAGTCTTATTCCCGATACGATTCAGTGTTACTTCAAGACAAAAATAAAGAAGATATTAAGCTACCCTCCGCTGCTGTCTCTGCGGAAGCGGATGAGTATATTCAACAATGTTTAAGCATTTTGGAAGCCGTACCTGATGAGGATTTGCCGTTTTATGCTGCCCAAGTATGGATTCTATCCGAAAAACTCCATATCTATCAACTGAGTGGATACGATTTTCCCGGCGCGCATTATCGAGAAAGGCTGCACCATTTGGCACTACGCGTATGCAAGTGTGAGCCTCCGAAACGCTCTACCCCTATTTTTATGCAATTACTGTTTCAAACAGTTTATTCAGCTGCTCATCATTTGTATTAACCGCCGTAATGAGCCGTTTCTTTAATCGTTAAGTCTATGGTTATGCGGATAGGCTTTTCTTTGGCTTGCCTCATCCACATAAAGCACGGTGGGAATTTGTGTACGCTTTTGAGCAGAGGCGATGATACGACGCTGTACCTGTCTTACATCATTTTCTTTGAAGGGGCATACATAATCACTGAGCAATTGATTGGCTGCAATGTTTTTGTCTGCCAGTTCATGAATGATACGGTCCTGCTCCGGGTGAGTGGGCTCTTTGAGCGTGCCGAACAAGGAGGCGTATTTCTCGCTGAAATACTTGCTGAGCAAGTAGGTATCCATGCAATAAAGGTTACCCAAGGGTGCCAGATAGCCCCCCGCATTGCCGTACAGCACAAAGTTGTTCATCATTAAATCATGGCGAGTAATGGCACTCAACGGCATTAGTTCGTTCTGCTCTGCGTATGTTGTAAGCAGGGTGTTTTGCAAGCGGGCATTGAGAATATCCGTTTTGGTGATATTGGCTGCCTTGGCCAGCTCCTCGGGCAGGGTGGATAATTGCAGGTTTGTTGCATGAATGCTGAGCGCATCAGCAATATGAGTGTTACCACAGAATGTTACACCATGCACATGGCTTGTCCCCATAGCCTCGGCGCTAAGAGCTGCCAGTAATGCGGATTCCGGCTCATCGAGCGGAATACATACTCCATTATAGAGGTTATTATTCACAGTGTCTCGTATGCCTCTTATAATGGCCTGAGCCAACAGCTCATCATCAGCGGGCAGGGCTTTTGCTGTACCTGCGTCATGTAAGGAAACCACCTCGGTCTCGGATTCAAAGAAAGGCAACCTTGTGTGTGTGCAGTTGCCCGGCAGATAAATGCCGGAGCCCCCGCCATACAGCTCACCGTTGGAGGTGCCTACATGGCGCACGCAAACAACGGGTACCCCGTTGGTGTCTGCCTCCCAGCGGCGCTCTGTCTCGTCTGTATGCGCAGCTTTTGCATGCCATGGTTCCGTGGGCAAGTGTACAATAATGTCGGGCTGCAAATCATCTATGACAACGGTTTCATTGTCTACATCCACATATACGGAGTATCCGTTAATATCTACCACATCCGCATTTTCCAGCTCGGTTACACTGTTGTTCTCCAACAAGAACGGAACAATTATACCGTGGCGGGGTATATAAAGCTGTGGTATGGAGGCGTCAAAAAGCTCGTCCTCGTCATCTTCTATATCAACGGGGAACAGACCGGGCATGGGGGCGTATGCACCCAGTAACAGCGGTGTATCGCCAAGCTCTTGAGATAAGTATTCAATCGCCGTTTCCGTTTGTTGTAAAAAGGAGTTGCGGTCTGCAAGGTCCAATAAACCGGAGCCACACAGGGAATAAGCCGAGGCGATAACGAGGTTTGCACCACGTTCTAAACAGGCCCGATAGCCTTGTACGATTTGTCGCACATTGCGGCTGAGGTCGGCTGTGAGGGGGGCACTTTGAACGATGCCGAGTTTGATTTTTCCGCTCATTTTAAATTTTGTCTTGAATCCGGGGGATATGCTGCCTTATTTTACTCAAAAATGCAAGCAATTTTTGTGTATTACATTGTATTAAATTCTAAAATTTTATAAATTTTACTAAAAAAACGGGGCTGTAAGAGCCTGAATTTATAATTTTCTATAAAATTTTAGTAAGAAAAGGCCACGCCCCGAAAAAGGAGCGTGGCTTTGAAGAAGTGTGTCAGTAAGACTTACTTGAGAATCATCTTGAAGTCAACCACAACGGCGCGGTCAGCTGTTACCAGCACGGGGTTACCGTCGATAGCGGTGATTTCGGGAATCTCGAGCACAAGTTTCTGCACCTTGGCAAGTGTATCAGCCAGCGGGCCTACAGCCTTGGGAGCCTCGCCACGTACACCGTTAAGGATGGTGCCTACCTTGGTCTCCTTAATCATCTCGGAGAAGTCGTTGGCGGGCAGGATGCGCATGGTGGTGTCGCGCATTACCTCGGTGTAGATACCACCGGTACCGAATACCATGACGCGGCCGAAGTTCTTGTCGCTATTGACACCGATGATGGTTTCGGTGGCCTTGGTAATCATCTCTTGAATGAGTACGGAAGCTCCCTTGAGCTGGAACTTGGTGATGGAACCCCACAGGCCGTCCCATGCCTCGGTGAAGGAATCCTCATCATTAATGTTGAGGTAAATACCCTTCATCTCGGTCTTGTGCAGGGCATCGGGAGCAGAAAGCTTGAGCACCACCGCGTTCGGGAAGATGGTCTTGCAGAAGGCAAGGGCTTCCTCCTTATCGGTGAAGTTACCGCACTTCGGATAATCAATGCCGTAGTGGTCCATGAGCATGTTAACCGTCTCCTGGGGCAGGGAGGCCAAGCCGGCTTCCTTGGCAGAGGTAACGGCTGCCTTAATCTCTGCGGGAACCTCTCCGGTCTCACATGTGGCAAGCTTCTTGCCGCGGAAAGCCATCTGAGCTTTCAGCAGGCCAAGCAGGCGCACGATATCTGCGGGATACTCGTAGTTGAGGATCTTGGCTTTGTCGAGCAGAACGCGGCCTTCATCCACACGGGCGCCACCCACGAAAGAGCAGTAGATGTTAACATTGGGGTACTGAGGAGCCAGCTTGATAACGGCCTCTGCAGTGCCGGGGCAATCTGTTACACGCTGCGGGGTGAGCAGCACAAGGATGTTCTTGTACTCACCGCTCTCGCAGAGTACGCGCAGGGCGGCCTCATAGCGATCTGCCTTGGCATCACCCACCACGTCAATCGGGTTGCCGAGGGAAGCTTCGGGGGTAAGCACAGCGCGCAGGGCTTCAATGGTCTTCTCGCTGGGGCGGGCAAGGTCCAAACCTGCCTCTTCGCAAAGGTCGGAGGTGAGCACACCCACGCCACCGGCGTTGGTCAACACGGCTACCTGGCCGTCAAACTCGTTGTGGTTGCAGTATTGCAGTACCTCAAGCAAACCGAAGAGCTCGCGGTCGTTGTAGGCTTGGATAGCGCCTGCACCCTGCAGAGCCATCTCAAGTACGCGGTAGTTCGGGGCAAGAGAGCCCGTGTGAGACAGAGAAGCGGCCTGGGCCTTGGCGCTCTTGCCGGGCTCCATGATAACGCAGGGCTTGGTGTCGGATACCTCTTTAATAACCTTGAGGAACTCCTTGCCGTTCTTGAGGGACTCAAGATAGAATACGAAAGCGTTGGTGTTGGGGTCATCCTTAAGGGCTGCAAGCAGAGCGTCTTCACCCATCACGGCCTTGTTACCAATGGAGATGAAGTGAGAGAAACCGATACCCTTGCCGGCTGCCCAGTCCATGATGGCGGAGCAGTATGCGCCGGACTGAGATACAAAGGCAACGTTACCGCGTGCAGGGAAACCGTCTGCGAAAGAGGCGTTTACGTTGTCGAAAGTGGAGATGTGGCCCAAGCAGTTCGGCCCGAGCAGGTTGATGCCGTTATCCAGGCACTTTTGAGCAATGCGCTTCTCGAGCTCTTTCTCACCTACCTCTGCAAAACCGGCGGTGATGATGGAGATATTCTTGGTGCCATTGGCCACGCAGGCATCTACAACGGGCTCCGTGAAACGAGCGGGCACGAGGATTACTACCAAATCCATCGGCTCAGGCAGCGTGTCTACGCTGGCATAACAGGGCTTGCCGCAAAGCTCCTGACCGGCCATCTTGGGGTTTACACCATAAAGATTCCCCTTGTAGTCAGCAGCAATAATGTTGTTGAATACAACGGCGCCCAGCTTGGAGGGGTCAGCGGATACGCCAACCACGGCAATGCTCTTCGGATTGAAGAATGATTCGAGTGACATAGTATAATAACGTTGTGAAATTGGTGCCTGTATCGGCTCTGAGAGCATTCTAGCACGATTTATGCTTGTTTTCAAGCATCTTTCTCGTTTTAATGTCTGTTTAACACTAATTTTTATTGAAAAAAGCCCCGACAGAATGTATCCGCCGGGGTTAGAGCAAACTCTATTTTGTGTTTCATCAGCGAATCCCGCTGATGAGCAACTCCGCATTATTTTGTGTGCGCTTGATATTTTTAAGCAGAGTTTCCAGGGCTTCCCACCCGGGCAGGGTAGCCAGCTGGCGGCGCAGTTGTTGAATACGGATAAACTCATCGGGGTGGTACAGGCGGTCATCATTACGCGTACCACTTTGGGGGATGGAGATAGCGGGGTAGATGCGGCGCTCTGAGAGCTCGCGGTCCAAGCGAATTTCCATATTACCCGTGCCTTTGAACTCTTCGAAGATGATTTCGTCCATGCGGGATTCCGTATCCACCAAGCAGGTTGCAATGATGGTAAGGCTGCCGCCTTCCTCCACATTACGAGCGGCGCCGAAGAACTTACGCGGACGCTCCAGCGCATTGGAGCCGAGGCCGCCGGACATAACGCGCCCACCTACTTGATTTGCGTTGTAGCCACGGGAGAGACGAGTGAGGGAGTCGAGCATGATGACGACATCCTTACCCTGTTCCACCAAACGGCGTGCACGCTCTAATACAAAGTCGCTCAGCTGAGCATGGCGTTTGGAGGGCTCATCGAACGTTGAAGCGTATACAGGAGCATCCACGGATTCTTCAAAATCCGTTACTTCCTCGGGGCGCTCATCTAACAAGAGAATAAGCAGCTCCGCCTCCGGGTAATTGGCGCGTATGGATTTTGCCATGCTTTTAAGCAGCACTGTTTTGCCACCACGGGGCGGGGCCACAATAAGAGCGCGCTGCCCCATACCCAGCGGGGTGATGAGATCCAGTACTCGCATGGAGGGGATTTTCAGATCCGGGTTTTCCAGTATCAAGCGTTCGCGCGGGAACAGAGGTGTAAGCTGGTCAAAGTCCTTGAATTGAGTGAACTTTTTGGCAGGAATCCCCTCAATCTCTACAACATCAAAAGCTCTGAGATTGCGGTTTGCCTTGCTGCTTTGCTCCTGTGCCAAGCGTACTTTTATCTTATTGCCGGGACGGAGCCGATAGCGACGCACGGCATCCGGCATTATCAGAATATCATCCTTGCAATGGCGGAAACTGCGTTGCTCGTCTCTGAGTAGTACATTGCCTTCTCTGGAGAAGTCGAGCACACCCGTCACATATACCTGGTTGCCGAGCTTGGCGTATGCCTTGCCCAGCTCATGAATAATCTCCGGACGGGTGAGTCCGGCGGTGCCTTGCTTGAGGGTACCTGCTGCCACTTTTTGCAACTCGTTGAGGGGCAGGGCTCTCAATTGGTTGATATCAATAACCGTGGTGCGGGCTTGTACAGCCTCGGCATCCTTAGCAAGCTCTGCGGTGAAAAAATACTGAATCTGCGCGCGCAAAATCTCTTTGGAGCCTTCATTCCAGAACACGGTAGCAGATTTTTCTATTTTCTCCTGCGTAGGCATTTGCGCAGCAATCATGGCCTCTGCTTCTTCACGTGAGAAACCGTCCCTTGCCATCATGCGGCGAATCTGGGTTTCTGTAGTGGTGGCGGCCAAACATACGCGGTCTGCCTTAAACTCTACCGGGCTTTCAAAGTAGAGCGGAATGTCAACAATAAAGGTGTGCACACACTCACTGCTGCGGGCTGCAGCTTGAGCTTCCAAACACATTTGAGCGATTTTCGGGTGAACGATTTCATCCAGCTTACGGCGCCCTTCAGCGTCGTTGCGTACTATATCTCTCAATAAATCTTTGTTTACGGCACCGTCTGCCGTGAGTGCGTTTTCACCGAATGCCGTTACCAAGTCACGGGAGAGCCTGCCGCTCTCTTGCAAGGTTTCCACTGCCTTATCGCAGTCGAATACTTCTACACCCTTGCCCCCTATTTCGGTGAGCATCTCTACAACGGTGGATTTGCCCGAGGCGATGCCTCCTGTTACAACAATTACCTTCACGGGGGCAGATACTACCAGCTTTGCGCGGCAGTTTCAAGCTCAAAGCGTGTACGTTGCGCTTTTTTGAAGTAAATTTGGGAGCCGTTCGGGTTCTGTAAGCCGGATTCTGTCCACCCTTGCGGGCTGTGTGGCCATTTTTCTCACGCCGTGGGGCGTGCTTTGCGTTTATAGCAAAGTGCAACTAATACCCGGGGATTATGAGCGGGCAGGCTACCCTTCCCCTGTTCGTCTTGCATCGCGCGGGGTTTTCCGTGCCTCCGTCGTTACCTTCGGAGCGGTGGGCTCTTACCCCACCTTTTCACCCTTACCCTTGCAGGCGGTTTGTTTTCTGTGGCACTTTCCGTCCACCCGGCATTGGCTCCGGGTGTCTCCCCTTTTCAGAGGACACGCTGCCTTGTGATGTCCGGACTTTCCTCTACACTTCACAAAGAAGCACAGCGGCCACCCGAACCCGAACGGCGGACAAACTCTACACTAATCAACATGTTTTTGCAAGCCTAAACTGTTTATTCAGGCTTGCAAAGTGAGCAGATATAGGGTAGAGTATTGCTCGCATGAACAAAAAACGCGTTGTCATTCTCGGGTCTACAGGCAGTATCGGCACCAGTGCGCTCAAGGTAGCACGTGATATTCCGGAGCGTATGGAGGTGGTGGGTTTGGCTGCCCACAGCAGTGTAGAGGTGTTGGCAGCGCAGGTAAATGAGTTCGGCGTGAAGGATGTGTGCATATTCAACCCTGCGGGGGTTGCTCGCCTTAAGGAGTTAGTGCCGGCAGATACACGCATTCTTTGTGGCTTGGAGGGCTTGTGTGAGCTTGCTACCTTGCAGCAGGCGGATATGGTGCTGGTTTCCATTATCGGCACTGCCGGGCTTAAACCCACCTTGCAGGCTATTGATGCAGGCAAGGATTTAGCCATTGCCTCTAAGGAGATTTTGGTGATGGCCGGAGAGGTTGTCATGAGCCGTGCCGCAGCCAAGTGTATTAATGTGTTGCCTGTAGATAGTGAGCATAATGCTATTTTTCAATGTTTGCAGGGAAATCACGGTGGTGCAGAGCAGGTGAGCCGCCTTATTCTTACTGCCAGTGGCGGTCCATTCCGTACAACTCCTGCTGAGCAGTTGGCCTCCGTTACTTTGGAGCAGGCTCTTAAACACCCCACCTGGAATATGGGACGCAAGATTACCATTGATTCTGCCACGCTTTTCAATAAGGGCTTAGAGATGATTGAGGCGCGTTGGCTCTTTGGTATTCCCATGGAACAGGTGGATGTTATTGTACACCCGCAAAGCATTGTTCACTCTTTGGTAGAGTTCCGGGATGGCTCCATTTTGGCACAGTTGAGCAGCAGTGATATGTGTTTCCCCATCCAATACGCCGTCACATGGCCGGAGCGTACTCCCAATTCTCTTAAACGCCTTAATTTGGCTGAGATTGCCTCCCTGCGGTTCGAAGCCCCACGTTGGGATGACTTCCCTGCGCTTTCTTTGGCCCGGCAATGTGGCTTGATTGGCGGTACTGCCCCGGCTATGTATAATGCTGCCAATGAGGTAGCCGTACAGGCCTTTGTGGAGGGCAGATTGTCTTTCCCCGGTATATGGCACACGGTTGAAGCCGCCTTGGCATCTCTCACCCCACGCGATTATAAGGGGAGCTTGGATATCATCTTGGAGGACGATGCTTTGGCTCGCGAAGCTGCTGCCCGTATCATTGGCTGCTGACGCTTCGCACGCAAAAAGTGCTTGCCTATGGCATGAGTCGCCGTGTATAATACGGGCATGACACGTTTTACATCTTTGTTGCTTGCACTTGCCGTGGCCCCGCTTTGCCCGGCACAATCTGCACCCGCACCTGTCGCTGTTGATAACGCCCAACTCACGCAGCAATTGCAAGCGGTGTTAAGAGACATGGTTAAAACAGGCAGTGAAGATTTTTATGAGGCCGCCGCTTTGGTGTTACGTACCACGGGCGATGAAAGTGCTTTTCTGCCGCTTATGGAGAAAGCCGCTGCTGCCGGAAGCTCTGCTGCTCAA
Source organism: Akkermansia sp. (assembly GCA_017399165.1). GTDB lineage: Bacteria > Verrucomicrobiota > Verrucomicrobiia > Verrucomicrobiales > Akkermansiaceae > Akkermansia. The sequence continues at coordinate 5,071 of JAFQEF010000109.1, read as the reverse complement.
TACTGGGTGGCCATGCGCAAGCTCCCGTTCACGGGGGCAGATGCTGCTTCCATGGCGGAGGTAACCCGTTTGGTGGATAGAGGCGTGAACGGCAAGTATTCCCCCGCCTTGGTTTTAGCATCTCAGCTCAAAGCACAGACGGATGCTCAGACCTCTCGCTCGCTTTTAATGCAGGCTTGCGGTATGGGTAATGCCAAGGCTCGTGCTCTGTATTTGTTGCAATCCGGCCGTTTATCGGCAGGCAACTTCACCTTGCCGGAGATTGCCTCTGAGCTTAAAAAGAAAAATCACTATTTGGAAGAGATTATTGCCTCTTTGCAAACAAACGAGCAGGAATCTCTCAAATGGATGAGTACTGCAATGGAGCATGGTAGTGCCACGGCCCCGTACATTCTCAGCCAGGTTGTTTTGCCTCATGAGACGGAGCTCGAGAGTCTGAAACGTCTAAAGCTTGCCGCAGAACGGCATAATGTTATGGCAATGTTCTTGTACGGCATTGCTCTGATGAGTGCTGATCAAATAGACTGCGGTATTCAGGCTAACCCCGAAGAAGGGATTCGCCTTATTCAAATTGCAGCCATGTTAGGCTCCCCGGAGGCGGCTTCTCAGCTGGCCATGTACTATGCATTGGGAAAAATTGAGGGGGTAACGGTTGAGCGCATTTACAAATTGTTTGAATACTCGCACTTGTGTGGATTGGCAGAGGGTACTGCCGGTGTAGGCTTGTGCAAAGTATTGGGGGCAGGGTGTAAGGCAGATGTTGACACAGGTGTTCAAATGATGCTTGCAGCCAGAGATAAAGGTGCTTTATGGGTTAATCAGGCATTGGCCAGTGTTTATTATCATGGTTATCATGGAATGAAACCTGACATGGAACGCACCATGAATTATTTGGCGGCTGATGCCGCTCAAGACAGCGTTTATGCTTATGCCATTGCCGCAGGCCTGTCTGCTCTGGGTAATACAAACACCCCGCCCAATCCCTCCATGGCAGAGTTTTATCTGAAAGAGGCGTTGAACCGAATGCCCGCATACGCAGATCAAATTCAACGTGCGTATGATGCTATTATTGCTACCAAAAGCTGGCATTTCGCTCCGTGGTTGGAGAAAGCGGTTTCCTCTCCCCAAAATTAAAAGTCAAATTACTCTCAGTTTCCCGCAAATTCTCTTGATTTGCGGGCAAAAGAGTTATAGAATACAGGCATGCAGGATACGAGTACTTTCCGTACGTGGGCAGAGGTTGACACCGATGCCATGAAACATAATCTCAATGTGGTACGCCGCGTAATGCCGAACCACAGTCGCATGGCGATTGTTAAAGCAGAGGCCTACGGCCACGGTATTGAGGGCGTGGTAAAAGCTCTGGATGATGCGGATGTGCGTTTTTTTGGTGTGGCAACCGTGGGGGAGGCTGCTCGTATTCATGCGGCGGGGTGTCACACTTGCCCGTTTATTTTAGGCCCCTGTTTCCCGGCAGAGCGAGAGGCGATTGTGCAACACGGGTGGCGTGCGGCTCTTTGCAGTATTGAGGAGGCTGAGCATTTCAACTCATTAGGTAAACTTTACAACAAAAAGGTAAATCTGCAAATTAATGTGGATACCGGCATGGGACGTGCCGGCTTTTTGCCGCACGATATGCCGGGGCTGGGCGACAAACTGCGTCAGTTTGAGTATCTTAATATAGAGGGTGTGTATTCTCACCTTTCTGCCGCCTCTCAAGATATATCCTTTACCCACAAACAGATACGCGCGTATGAGGCTGCCGTACGGGAGCTCTCCGTCAGCCTTGACCTGCCGTATCGCCACCTTTGCAGCAGTGCTGCGGTGTTTAATTATAAAGCCCCCGGCACCAACATGGTGCGTTTGGGGCGTATTCTGTATGGCTATTCCCCCATGCCGTCTCCTTATAACAAGGAACTGCGCAATACGCTGACCCTCTATAGCCGTGTTACTCTTCTGCGTGAGCTGCCGGATAACCATGGCGTGTCTTATGACCACACCTATATCACACAAGGGCCTACCAGAGTAGCGACTATAGGCATTGGTTTCGGCGATGGGTATTTACATTATCTCTCCAATACCGGTGCTCGTGTTTATCTTAACGGGGAGTATTGCCCGGTGCTGGGGCGCGTTACCATGGATCAAATTATGGTCGATGTATCTCACATGGAGGGCGTGCGCCCCGGAGATGTTGCCGAGATTATGGGCCCCCATGTTCCTTGGGCAGAGCTGACAACCCGCGCCAAAACAATCCCCAGCAATATTATTACCAGCATATCCTCCCGAGTCCCCAGAGTCTATAAACCCTGATGAGGGGAGGGGGAATACAGACGCTTACTCTTCTTCCTTTTTCTTCTTACCGAAAAGCTTGGAGAAGCTGAATGATTTGCCGATGCGGAAGCCTCCGATACTTTTGTTGAGTCTTACGCCATCCTCATTGACAGTAGCGCGCCCGGTGTCTGCGGAACCAAAACTCAGAGAAATACCGGATGCGCTTAAATTGATGTAAAGAATACCGGGTATAATCGGTATTCTCTTGTAAACGGGTGTGCGACGATAGGAAGAACGGCGTCTCATAGCATGTGTGAGTATAGTGTTAATTTTCTCTTAAGTCAACGCTTAAACGCATTTTTTTACCTATTTTCAAAAAATAAAGAAAGATAAAATATGTCACAAGTTTTATTTATTGCTTTCTCCGTATGCAAATAAGTTAAAGACAGGGATTCGCCTTGTTATATAGTAAAAATAATACAATGCAATTAAAATAAAAAGAGAGATAAAGACGGCCTCTAAGTAACCGCACTCCTGAATATAAGGTCTTAATCTTCCTATTGCAAACGATTGAAGTATATAAATTGCTAGGGTCGCCTGACCTATTTTTTGAATAAATGTTGATTTTATAATGTTAGAAATCATTTTAATTACAAACAAAAAACTAAGGCAACCCATTAATCCGGAAAAGTAGCGAAAAGCATTTATCCCTATTCTTTCTAAGGAAAAATTCATGGGAGTTCTATAGACATACCACGTTTCTTTAAATAAAAAGAAACATATTAAATACAAAATGATTACACATCCACCCCATCTCCAATTGGTTATATGTTTTATTAAATTACATTTATAAATATAGCTTCCGGTGATAAAAAAGGGCCATAAAAATGTAAAACAGGCAGTGTGAGGCCAAAGCAGAGAGATAGGATACAAACTTGGAATAATTAATGCTATAATAATAGGTAGAATTAGCAATATGAGCTTGCTTACAATGTTTTTACCATAATGCTCATAAACAACGTAAAACACAAAACATTCAAATACAACAACAAGGAACCACAATTCCGTAAAATGGTGATAAACGAGCAATGGTGATATAGGATGACCAACCCATATTTTCTTAAATAATTGAAATAAGCCAAAACCAATGCAAGGAAGAGCTAAACGTTTTAAATATCGTGGGATTGAGGCAAGCTTTCTTCGATTAAAGCTTATGGTTGCAAAATAACCACTAATCAACATAAATAAAGGCATGTGAAATATGTATATGCCTTTAAACAGAGAATCATTCCAAAAGTTGGAATGATTTACACCTTGATATACTATGAATTGAATAGCATGCCCAAAAATGACAAGAAATATCAATACTGCTTTCACTGTATCCCAGTATGTATCTCTTGAATTTAATGTATGTGGTGTTATGTGTGAGTTCATGATATGTAAGGTGTGAAATTTGACCATTGTCATCCCATAGGGGGTATGACAAAATATGACATATATGGTGTTTTGCGGTTATGCCGATTACACTCATAATCGGCGTATGAAAAACAACACACAAAACACCAAGGGAACAATAGCAGTTTTCGTTGAACTTTGCAAGCTTATTCCTGCGTACCTCAGGGCAAACGCATTGGGATTTTGTCATACAAAATTAATCAAATATATCTTATTTATTGATTGTGAATTTCTTAAAATATTAAACATAAATAATAACTTTTAATATAATATTTTAGTATTGCGTACAATGCTAATATGTATTATAATATGCGCATGGAAAAACTCATTAATTACATATCCTGCATCGAAGATACTAGAGATAGTTTTAATTTAAAACACAAACTTATAGATATTATAATCATAACTATTTTAGCCATCATGAACGGCGTTACAACTTGGGACGGTATTGCGCTGTTTGGCAGAATGCGCGAAAAATGGCTTCGAGAGTTTTTGGAATTGCCAAATGGAATCCCCTCACATGACACCTTCAACAGAGTGTTTTCTCTGATTGATCCTATCAAGTTAGAAGATTGTTTGCAGCGATGGGTAAGAGAGGTTTTTCAAATGTCTCCAAAGGGCGTTATAAGCATTGATGGAAAGAGCGTTAAGGGAAGTGATTCTCCAGGTTCTCATAAGTATGTCCATATGATAAGTGCATGGTCTCATGAAGCAGACTTAGTACTTGGTCAGCTTAAGGTTGATGAAAAGACAAATGAAATTAAGGCAATTCCCCAACTACTTGATAATTTGGATATTGAGGGTAGCATCATTACCATATATGCTATGGGATGTCAAAAAGATATCGTCAATAAAATCCTCGAGAAAAAAGGGGATTATATTATTGCGTTAAAGGGAAATCAAGGAAAGCTCAAGGATGAAGCTATCGATACAACAAAACTCACACCTGCTTCGGCTTATAGCTCAGAAATAGATTGTGGACATGGGAGAATTGAAAAACGCACAGTTCGAGTTTATCGAGATATTCATACTATTACAGGATTATGGGTAGGCTTGTCATCTGTCATAAGAATAGACTCAACACGTTATGATAAGAAAAAGGAAACGGAACACACCGAAGTTCGTTACTATATTACAAGTTTGAAACGTGTTTCAGCAGCAAAAATTGGAGAATACATACGGCTGCATTGGGACGTAGAAAATAAGCTGCACTGGTGTTTAGATGTGTCTTTTGGTGAAGATCATAGTCAGAAACGAGCAGAAAATGCTGCTGAAAACTTCTCTCGTGCTATACGCTTTGTTATTAATTCCTTTAGGCGATATAAGAAGCTCATAAACGAGAAAC